>QIGM01000242.1 GCA_003230795.1 bacterium | reverse complement strand
CGCACGTCAGCGTTGTCCTCACGAAGATGCAAACGATACTCCGCACGAGAAGTAAACATGCGGTAAGGCTCCAACACGCCAAGCGTGGTGAGGTCATCAATCATCACACCGATATAGGCCTGGTCTCTGGAAAGGATAAAAGGTTCTCGCCCAGACACGGCGAGCGCAGCGTTAATACCCGCCATAATTCCCTGGGCAGCAGCTTCTTCGTAACCGGTCGTGCCGTTAATCTGACCCGCTAAATAAAGGCCTTCTAGGCTCCTTACCTTAAGCGTCGTATCGAGCTCGCGTGGGTCTACATGGTCGTACTCGACCGCGTAGCCATACTGCACAATCTCGGCGTTCTCTAGCCCAACAATACTTTGCACAAAGGCATCCTGTACGTCCGCGGGAAGACTAGTCGAGATACCGTTTGGATAGACTAAATCGCTCTCAAAGCCCTCAGGCTCAAGGAAGATATTGTGCGAGTTCTTATCAGCAAATCTACTAATCTTGTCTTCAACCGAGGGGCAGTACCTTGGTCCACCAGATTCAATTTGACCGTTAAAAATAGGGGCTTCGGCGATGTTCGCAGCGATGATTTCGTGGGTTCTTTCGTTTGTGTTGGTAATCCAGCAGGGGATTTGTTCGCGCTCAATCGACTCAGTGCGAAACGAAAACGGCTTAATTGGAGTATCGCCGGGCTGCTTCACGGTGAGCTGATAATTAATGCTTGAGCGCCGGATGCGGGGAGGAGTCCCAGTTTTCATGCGGCCCATTCGCAGACCCAAGGCGGCGATAGATTCGCTAAGCCCAGAAGCGGCAGGTTCACCTACTCTGCCGCCAGCCGTCTTCTCCCTGCCAGTATGCATCAGACCACCGAGAAAGGTGCCTGTGGTAAGAACCACGGCCCGAGCGCTTATCTCTTGTCCATCCTCGGTAAGCACTCCCAGAACGCGATTTTCGAGCCGTAAAAGCGAGGCTACTGAGGCCTCAATCACAGATAGCCCCGCGCACTCACGTACGGCCTTTCTTATGCGGTCTCTATAGAGATCTCGGTCAGCCTGAGCTCGAGAAGAGCGCACCGCAGGGCCTTTTGAAGAATTGAGCGTGCGAAACTGGATTCCTGTTTCATCAATCGCAAGCCCCATCTCACCAAAAAGAGCGTCCACCTCTTTCACGAGCTGCCCTTTGCCAAGGCCACCAATTGCGGGGTTGCACGACATCTGACCAATCTTATCTTCGCTGAAGCTCACCAAGGCGGTTTGAAGCCCCATGCGCGCAGCAGCAAGCGCTGCCTCGGTTCCGGCATGCCCTCCACCTACAACAAGCACATCAAAGGAGTTCTTGGTCATCGTTTGTTCGCGTTCAGCCTTACAGGCCGCGGATTGTTAATTGATAAGTTCAGATTAGCTGAAATTCTTTGAGCTTAGGGCACTTGCCCACAGCGAAGCGCTAAGGATATAGCAGAAATCGCACTAATTCGGCAAAATTTCGGAGGGATAAGCAGGCCTAACTCGGCTACTGGAGCACAAACAGCCCTAAAACAAGCAATCACGCTCGTGGATTTCCATTCTCTAGCGCCTGCTGTTAGCCTTTCAACATCGCTTGGACTGTTCAATAAACGGTCGGCTCTCCGGCGGCCGAGTAACTCGAGGCTCCTAGTCATGAATCTTACGCGTGTAATGCTCTTAGCTTTACTTCTGATCCCGGCTTGTACTGGCGGAAGCACCCCAGGCTTGTTCTTCAACTTCACCGGGCAATGGGAATCGGAAGAGTTCACCCTCGTTGAAGATCGCTGTACTGGAACAACGTTAATTCAGAGTCCAGCAACCGGTCCTGCGTTTGCTTATTCAGTCGAACAGGTCGGTCAGAACATCACAGTTCGAGATGACGCGGGGGTCCTCACGGGAGAGGATCGAAGAACTGGTTTCTTCGTTTCAGATGAGTCCGGTTCGGACGGCGACCCAGTTGATACCGCTCTGCTAATTCCTGAATTATTTGCGCTCAACCCTGAATGTGTCGCAACATCTACGCTAAGCTATGAAGGCGAAACTGAGACCAGCGGACAACTGACTCTAGAGGTTACGATAATTTGCGTAGACCCGGAAACAGGGATCGCATTAAACCGATGCACTCTCACCTATACCGCTACCACTCAGAGACTTAGCGATACGCTTTAAGGCAACACGTCCACACGTATGTACTTAAATTGTTTAGACTGGTGGTCGTCAAATAACCCTGGTTGAGAACCTAAAATGCTGTCTTTCCCATCATTCTCGTTCAACTATCTACCGCCTGTAAGAAGCCAGATTATAGTCTTCTCAAACTGCCAGTTTCTGATCGCATTCACCTATAAGCGTGTTTGCGAGCCCAATTGTTACTTCTAATTCGCCTGAATAATCCTCTGAATAAGCAAGACTCTAGGCTCAATGCATAGCGGCAGAGCTAAATGGTCAAAAGCTAGATTCGGAGGAATGTAGTCTAGATGTACAAAAAGACTTTGGGCGCAGCAGAACAAATGGGGAGCGAACACTTGTAGCAGGTGACAAATGAACGATTATGCCTGTTCTACCACGCCCGATGGAACGTCTTCGCCGGTTTACCAAAGAAATAGTTTACAAAAGAATGTGGATGAAAGTAAATCGAAGAAGCACGCCCCAACGGACGCAGTAGATGGCAGGGGAAATCACAATAAAACCTATAAAAAATCCTTTTTGACGACCTCAGTCAACGAGAGAGCGGCGCAAATTAACCCCGTACTCTCGTGGACTATCAATCTTGATCGATGTCACCGACCGTATAAACCCAGATAACTCGCCCTGCTTTGCTTGAAAGCAGCAATCGAAGGGCAAAAACCTCAAAAGAACAATGAACAAAACCAAATCGGTCTCCCTACAACTTATCAGTGCCTAGTGAGCTATTCTAGGCACTAGAAAAATATTGTTCTCATGCCGATCAGCAGCACGCTAACCATACACAAGACTTTAGGTCGGGAATAATGTATTCCAGCAGGGCTGATTTCTTTCATTTCTCATCGGCTTCTCAACAGCAAGCCAGTCTTAAAGCGAGTAGAAAAGTAGTACTCCTCTC
>QIGM01000155.1 GCA_003230795.1 bacterium | reverse complement strand
AACCCGGCAGAACGCGGGCTCAACGCTAAGGTTTAGATTTCGAAGTAGATCGGCGAGGACAAAAATTGCCCCATGCAGGATTCCAATTATCAATACCTGCTGACCATTCTCCTTCTCGGCAGCTTCCAACCAAGGGGAAAGTTCAGTAGAAACTTTTCGAAGACTTTCTTGGATTGCTTCAGCAGAATAGAGGCATTGATAATTCTTTGGCACCATCTCCATCACGCTGTTTGCATATAGACGTTCTGTGAAGGGAGGGTCCTACCCCTTACTCCGTATTAGCTCTCTTAACCGCAACTGGATAGCTTCCACGTGAGCGAGGATCAACCCTCTCCGTTCCAACAGAGGTAAAGGCCCCACGGTTCTCGGCATAGACATCGAAGTCCAAAACATAGCCGTCTGTATCGTAGTAAGAGCGATCGAAAGTCGCTAGCTTTACGGTAACAAATGATCCCAGAGCAATCGCACCGAAAAACCAAACAAGCGCCCATCGCTGCGTAGCGCCAAATTCTCCACAAGGATCATCTATCTGTTCTGAACTCATCGCCTTTTCGCCGGATTTTTGGTTATTACTCAATGCTAGAGCTTGGCTCATCGGGACTGTTTTTCAACAGTCCCAAGGGAGATTATCGTGCCTCAGAAAAGGGCACAAGTCGATCGTTTCCTACCTGTCTGCTGCGTTTTGCGATCCAACTGCTTGTTTTAGATCGCCTAGAACAGTGATGACTGAGCACCTGCGCCAAGAGGGATATCCCCAGGGAGCCCGAATTGTATCACCTTTATCTCTGGATCTAGGCTATCGACTCGACGGATATACCAATTCCCCTCCGCCTCTCGCCAGACGGCAAGATCATCCCGACCGTCACCATCAAAGTCCCCTTTTACAGGCAAATCTGAGGGCAAGCCCCATGGAACGACTACAATGTCTTCTGCTCGTTCACCACGCTTGATAATCCAGAGACCAAGAGAGGGCCGCCAAACCGCAGGTCGAGTTCTAGACTCTCCAAGATAGTCTCCAGGCATTGGAATGTCTTCTTCCGTGCCAAGCTTCACCACCTCAACTGAGCCATCTGCGTATCGAATAAACCACTGCCCACTCGAAGGACGCCAAATCGCCACATCCGCAGCGCCGTCTCCGTCATAATCAGCTGGAACCGGAATATCCCCGCTCTCTCCCCAGTAGGAGAGCGAAGCAGTATCACCGACTCCCCTTTCCAACTCACCCTTTGACAGCATCCACCAACTACCATCCGCTGGTCGCCACACGGCATACTCGCTCCGACCATCGGCGTTGTAATCAGCAACAACTGCTTGGTCACCCGACACACCCCAATTTTCGCGAATAGTACTGCCATCACTCAACTGGGAGTTCCAAACGCCTCGATCGAAGAAGCTAAGCGCAGCACTGCCACCGCCGAAGAAGTCACCACTTACTAGCTGACCTGATGCCCCCGACACTGCGTCGAAGCCAAGACCGGCAGCGAGTAGTTTCTGTTCAAGCCAAACGCCTCGAAACGAAGAGAGTGAAGAACGGCGTACCGCGATGTTTGAAGCGCCATCATTGTCTGTGTCGGCAAAAACAGCTCGAAGCTTCCGCAGCGCGAAGGAGGCAGCAGCACTCTCAAGACTCGTTAAGCGCACGGTATCCAAAATTTCTGTGCGAGCCGAAGAGTCGCTACTAGAGAGAGTTCCAATCTCAGCGGAATAAATCTCGAGAGATTCGCCACCTTGAGCACTAAGAGCAAGCGAATTGCCTTCCGCGCACTGCACACTCGAAAACACCCTCGCGGCTCCAGCCTTCAGCTGTCGGCTAAAAATAGCCGAGCTTGTAGAGAGAACACCCGAAAGCACACCTTCAGAAGAACGAATCGCAAATTCCGAACGCCCATCAGCATCAAAATCTGCGACTAAGGGAACAAAGGCACCGACTCGAGTGACTCCGCCGAGAGAAAACACTCTCTTCGCACCGTCTGCGAACCAAACATGAGCAAGAACGCTACCATCAAGTTTTCGCGAAATTAATATTCTATCATCCCGGCCGTCTCCATCGACGTCCGCTGCGTAGGGAAATCGAGTCGTAGTAGACACTGCCCCGAGGACGGTATCGCTCAAGGCCTGTTCAGGAATGGCCGTGAATTTAATGTACCAAGTGTCCTTTCCTGTAAGCGGGTCCGCCGGTCGAAAAACGGCATAATCACCCAAGCCATCGCCGTCGAAATCACCGGGTACCGGAATATCACCCTCCAATCCCCAAGGAACAACCTCCGTCCCCTGTGGCGTGTCGGTATACCAATATCCTTGCTTAAGCTCCGTGCGATAAATTCCTCGAAAATTCTCCGCCCCCGCCTTAACACGAATCGGTAAATCTCCGAGAAAGCCGCCAAAGTTACGTTCCTCTCGAGACTCTCCATTACAATCTGAGTGGCGCCAAGTACCAGTGCTCGAATCATACAGCGTCAAAGAAGATAACGGGTTCGTGTCGGCAAAGCTCTGGTTCCGTGCGGAACTGCTCTTCCCAGGCCAGCGGCCCCCAGACGAGCGACCAGGAAGAGGCGTAACCGAGGAAGTTTGCGCAATCCTGATACGCTTTGACGTTACGGCAGTTCCGTCACCAACATACACTTCGATGTTCGCATCGGAAGCGCGAAGCGCTTCAGGATCAAAATCGATTCGTGCGCGCTTCGATTCAAGCGTAACGATACTGCCACTTGGAAGACCAAGGAAATCAAATGTAAGTTCCGCCTCCTCTGGATCCTCTGCCTCGATAATCAACTCCTCGCCTGTATCAGAGACCTTAAACTCATCGGGAGCACGAAGCACTGGAGCTAAGTTTTCTGCCTCAACCAGTAATCGCAATTCGCGAAGGGAACGCAATCCACCAAGATCTTGCGCAGCAAAGAGCAAGGAATAGGAGCCGACGACGGTAGGCTGAAGTGACACCACGAGATTTGCCCCGAGCATTTCTACTGAATGCGTGCCAAGGAAAACCCCATTAAGATTACTTAGTAGCCGCACACTGGCCGAATCGAAGGAATCAGAGTCCTGTGCTTGAAGCACAAGTCGAAGGGTCTCCCCT
>QIGM01000179.1 GCA_003230795.1 bacterium | reverse complement strand
TGGTAGTGTTCGAGCAACGCTGCCCCAGCTTATTTTCGTGCGGACCCTGCGATACTCCTTTCGCAGACGCCGGCACCACTACGCAGCAGATCCCTTTATGTTTCTTCTCAGGATCAAGCGTCGCGAACACCGTATATTGCTTTGCCTTTCCTCCATTCGTAATCCACTGCTTGGTGCCCTTGAGGGTGTAGCCGCCTTCGACCTTCTCAAGCCGAGTGCGAATTCCCGCGGCATCAGAGCCTGCACCAGGCTCGCTAAGGCAAAATGAAGCGAATGCACCTTCAGCACATATGGGCGCAACATACTGTTGCTTCTGTTCCTCAGTTCCACCAACGAGTATCGGTATGAGAGCGAGGTCGTTTACGACAATACTTGTTGTCACGCCCGCACAGCCAAACGCGAGCTCTTCAATGACAACGCTCGCATCCAGGTATGATAGACCACTTCCGCCCAAGGTATCTGGGACAGTAATGTTTAAGAAGCCAAGAGAGTGCGCCTTTTTAAGAAGGTCTTCTGGGAAGCGGGATGCTTCATCAAGTTCAGCAGCAACGGGAATAATTTCTTTCTTAACAAATTTCGCAACAGAATCTTTTAGCAAAATTTGTTCTTCGGAGAGAGCGTAAGTCGTCGCGGCCATTAAGCGATTAACCTCTATGTCTTAGGGGAAAAGAGGAAAAGGCACTGAATGCCGCGCACCCCATGCCTTCTAAATAACCCGTGCCTTCTAAATAAGCTGTGCCTACTAATTCTAGACTTAAGACTTATTAGAAGTAGCAGTTTGTTCTAACTCCTCTTTCTTTGGTGGCTTGGTGAAACGACGCACAATTCTTCCACGTGAGAGATCGTATGGAGAAATTTGCACCCGCACATGATCGCCCGGTAGCACACGAATATAGTGCTTACGTAGCTTTCCTGCCAAGTACGCAAGAAGCTCGTGTCCGTTTTCCAACTCGACACGAAAGGTTGTGTTGGGAAAGCATTCCTTCACAACACCGTTCAACTCTAAATGATCGTCTTTTGCCATACTCTAAATACTATCTCTAAACTCTTTGCGAGAACGCAATTCCCGACTAGATTCTGAGAGATTCTAATCCCTATTACTTCAGTCTGTCAAACAATTAGCCGCGCCTAGTGGATTCTCAAACTTCGTTCGAGAGAGAGACGGGGCACCTCTTTAACAAGAAACACCCCTAAGCTCTCGTAACGGCCTCACCCAGCTAGTATGAGCCAGCTAAAGAGCCCGCCGCCGAAGAGCCCGCCACCGAAGAACCAGTTCGCTTCGCTCCTAAGCAGAGTGATCGGATACTCTACTCAGAAGGAGGAGTCGTGTCCTTGTCGCCACCGCTGTCGGATCTTCCACGTGAACTTCTCTGTCCACGCTTCGCACCTGGCTTCTTCTTAGCCCCACGCTTGGCTCCACCACCATCGTTGCTACTCGAAGAACGACGACTTCCTCCGCCGCCGCCTTTCTGAGACGAACGACCGTCATTACCACCAGCTCCCTTGCCTGATGAACCGTTTAATTGATGCACCGTCAACGGGATATATCCGGGAGGGTATTTTCCTTCACTCATTCTGTTACGTTCCTGTTAAGCGTGTTGTTAAATAGTGAAAATTTGTTAGCAAAACTAAGGCACGCGCCTTGGCCTTCTAGCACTCCCTGCTGTCTGCATACTGAGCCAATCAGCATACTGAGCAATCAAAAGAAGAGAGCGATCTCAAAAGTGTTATGCCCCAATATATTATGCCAATATATTTTATGAGAGTGCGCCAACCTTTCGGAACTTCTCGTATCGTTGTTCCAAAAGCTCTTCTAAGGGTAGCGAAACAATCTCCGCCAAATGACGAGCAATAGACGATCCAAGCATCTCTGCAGCTCTGTCCGGATCGCGATGGGCCCCGCCTGCGGGCTCCCTGACAATTTCGTCAACAACTCCGGTCTCTTTTAGTGAGCTCGCCGTGAGTTTGAGAGAATCTGCCGCAATCTCTGCATATCCTCCTGTAGACTCGCTTTTTCCCCAAAGGATAGAAGCACAGCCTTCTGGAGTAATCACAGAATAGGTGGAGTTCTCTAACATAAGTAATCGGTCACAGATACCCAAAGCTAAAGCTCCCCCGCTACCACCTTCGCCTATGACGATTGATAGGGTAGGCACTCTTAAGCCTGCGAGAATATAAAGGTTTTTAGCGATAGATTCGGCTTGCCCACGGGCCTCAGCATCCAGACCAGGATAGGCCCCTTGGGTATCAATTAGCATAATTAGAGGAATAGAAAATTTCTCAGCCATACGGAACAGACGCTGAGCCTTCCGATTCCCCTCGGGACGGGTCATACCGAAGTTTCGCTTAATACGTTCTTGCGTAGTACGGCCTCGTTGATGACCAACTATCATCACTGGCTGAGAATTGAACTTACCTAAGCCGCCAACAATAGCCGGATCATCTCCAAAGGCACGATCTCCGTGGAGTTCGGTGAAATCGGTGATTAAGGCTTTGATATAATCAAGCGTAAAAGGGCGCTCGAAATGTCGAGAGAGCCTGGTGCGCTGGTATGCGGTCAAGCCACCGTAGACATCGGTGCGGACCTTCTCTAGTTTCTTTTGAAGCTTCTCAACCTCCACAGCTTGCGAGAGGTCTCCGGCCTCAACAAGAGTACGAACTCGAAGAATTTCTTCTTCAACTTCGACAACTGGTTTTTCAAAATCTAGATATTGACTAAAGTCTTGCATTAGAAATCACAAAAGAAACACATTTATCTCCCCTACATGAATTTACTTCCGTAGGTAAATTTAAACACTTCCTAATTACCGAAATGCCGCGTTCGCGAAACGCTACAGTGCACGAACTCGCAAAAGCAATTTCGATTACGCATCCCGATTACGCATACTGTGCAGAAAGTTTTCAGACCGTCATCAGACGTCTTCTTTATATGTTGGGACTGTTTTTCAACAGTCCCATGTTATGGCTTTACCGCAATAGTGTATTGCGAACCTAAGCTAATGATGTGTGCAAAATAAAGAATGCGGCTAAAGAACCCAGCAAATAACTACATGGTCTTTGCTGCATTTTGACCACGGACATCATTGTTT
>QIGM01000302.1 GCA_003230795.1 bacterium | reverse complement strand
AGATTTTTACTAAAACCGTAATTTCCTCATACTCATTGGTATCGCCGTAGTTATTAGCTACCTCGTGCTGTATCTCGTCTTCAAAAGTAGACTAGCCCGACGGCTTCGCATGCAAGCTGAGCATGGACATGCTGCACAGGCACTCGCAGTAAGCGTCTCCCAAACACGCAACGACGGCTTTATTCTCTCATCCGCTCTAGCTGGACTCGCCGGAAGTTTCTTTGCCTATTACATCAACTACATTGACCCCTCTTCCTTCGGTCTGCACGAGATGGTGTTCGTTTTAAGTATAGTAATCGTCGGTTCCCCCGGTTCATTTTGGGGCGTGACGCTGGCAACTGTATTTCTCGTCCTTCTTCCCGAGCCGCTTAGATTTATTGAGATGAGTCCAGGTATCCTTGGACCGATGAGGCAATTGCTTTATGCCGTAATCCTCTTTTCAGTAGTCTATTGGAAGCGTGAGAAGCTTTTCCCACTCCAAAGAACAGTCTAGCCCTACTATCGTTATAGCCTTTTGATCTCGCGTTCGATTATACTAAACTTACACAGAACCTAGTTCAACTTTTTAGGATACAAAAAGATGAAATCTGTCTTTTCACTTCTTGCGACAATACTTCTTAGTGCAGCGTCAGTCTCCGCTGAAGCTGCACCAAGCGAAAAGAAAATTCGAATAGGTGTCCCCTCTGCTCTTACCGGAGAGGCCGCAACCTACGGCCTCGATGTTCGAGACGCTATCACCTTCGCAAACGAGAAGTTCGGCGGAGATCGCTACGAGCTAATCTTTGAAGACGATAAATGCAACGGAAAGGACGCAGTTACGGTTGCTAAAAAGTTTATCGAGATCGATAAGGTTGATTTCGTCGTGGGCAACTCCTGTAGCGGGGCCTTACTTGCCGCTGCTCCTCTTTACGAAAAAGCCAAAATACCGGTAATCGCTTCCTGCGCATCCTCAGCGAAGATTTCTGAGGCAGGCGATTATATATTTCGCACTACCCCAAGTGATAAATTAGCCGCAGCTCGCTTACACCAGCACATAGCGAAAAAGCACAAGCGCTTTGGCATACTCTCGGAAGAGACAGAGTACGCTCAAGACATGCGCTCTGCCTTCGAAGAGGCAAACCAGAATGAAAACTCTATCGACCTCGTTGTAGCTAATTACCTTGCGAAATCTACTGATTTTAAAACCATCCTCCTCTCATTGCGGGGAAAGAAAATTGAGGGGCTCTTTGTTAACAGTCAATCCGAAGGCAGCTTCGCAATCATCGTAAAGCAGCTCGCTGAAATAAGATGGGATGTTCCGCTCTATGGTGCTTACTGGCCTGGAAGCCAAGCCTTTATCGATCAGGCTGGAGAGAGGGCCAACGGAATTGAATTCGTCGACACCCCTTCGCTCGATTTCCTTTTAAACGACGAGGGAAAAGAACTTTCCAAGGAATTTCACTCCAAATACGAAGGCATTCGTAGCATTGAATCAGTTTTTGCTTCCAGCATAGAAGCCTTCCGCGTGGTAGACCTAGCGGTGAGAAGCGAAAAAGACGTGCTGCAATTTTTGAACGAAACTCAGTTTACCGGTATTTTCGGCGAATACAGCTTCGACTCAAACGGCGATATCGAAGGAATGCCGTTCATGATGAAGCGAGTTGAGGACGGCAAAAGCGTTGTCCTGCCCTAATATGTAAGAGTCACGACTTAATTTAACGATACTTAATACCCTCTAGCCGTGCGCAATTTCTCTAAATCTACTTACGACACAATCATCATTGGCGGCGGTGCTGCTGGCATGATGTGCGCTATCGAAGTCGGTAAGCGTGATCGCTCAGTCCTTCTGATCGAACATTGTAAAAAAGTTGGAAAGAAGATTCTTATCTCTGGTGGTGGACGCTGCAACTTCACTAACCTAGGAACTGCTCCGCACACCTACCACTCTCTAAACGAGCATTTCTGCAAATCAGCCCTCTCCCGCTACACTCAACATGATTTCATCGAACTTGTAGAGAAACACGGTATTGAATACTACGAAAAAACTCTCGGTCAACTCTTCTGCAAAGACTCATCTCGAGAAATTGTCGCAATGCTACTCAAAGAATGCCGTGACGCAAAGGTTGAGATTGTCTGTGAATGTGAGGTCACAAAAGTTAAAAAGAACAATTTATTTGAGCTAACAACTTCCGGTGGCTCTCTTCAATCAACATCACTGGTAATCGCAAGCGGCGGGGTATCCATCCCCAAGATGGGCGCCACCGGTTTCGGATACGAAATCGCAACCCAGTTCGGACTAGAACTCACCGAAAGAAAAGCCGGGCTAGTCCCCTTCGTATTCGACAAAAGATACCTAGAACACTTCGTCGACCTCTCCGGCATCAGCGTAAGCGCAGAGGTGCGTTGCCGCGAAATGGAATTCAAGGAAAATATCCTAATCACCCACAGAGGAGTGAGCGGCCCTGCAATCCTGCAAATCTCATCCTACTGGAACAATGGAGAAACTATCGAGATAGACCTACTCCCCGGCGTAGACCTAGAAAGAGTCTTCGAGAAAAGAAAAAACACAAACGACCGAGTAGAAGCGAAAACAGTTCTAGCCGAATTCCTACCAAAACGATTAGTCGACCGAATTTTCGAAACCTGGCTAGAAAACAAACCCATCCGCCAACTCACCACCAAAGAACTCGAATCAATCTCCGAATTCTTTCACCACTGGCAACTCAAACCAGCAGGAACCGAAGGCTATCGCACAGCAGAAGTAACCACCGGCGGCGTAAACACAAACGAAATCTCCTCCAAAACATTCGAAGCACGAAAAGTACCAGGACTCTATTTCATCGGAGAAGTGCTAGATGTCACCGGCTGGTTAGGAGGCTACAACTTCCAATGGGCCTGGTCCTCCGGCCACTGCGCCGGCCAGTACGCCTAACAAAATTTCGATAAGCGACAGATCGAGCTAGCACCCAGCCATCCCTGAGTCTTTATCCCCTGGAACTTTCCTTCCCATCGTCAACTAAAGCAATCACCAAAAGGCGCAGGAGACCGACAAAGTCGGGCTTCGGAGCCGAGCACAAGCTCAAACCCTCTCTATATGAAAGTTCCAGGGGATAAAGCCTCAGG
>QIGM01000393.1 GCA_003230795.1 bacterium | reverse complement strand
AAGATTGGAAATGAATTGGTACTACGTGTCCAACGGATCCGAAGTTGGTCCGGTAAGTGCAGCAAAGCTCCGAGAGCTTGCGGAAGCCGGCGATCTTGGTCCTGATGATATGGTTCGTTCGGATGAAATGAATCAACTGGTCAAAGCTGGTCGAATCAAGGGACTCTTTCCCCCTACAGCTTCAAGGACATTGGGAAAAGGTGATGGCGACCAGATTGTGCAAGTTGCTTCTCCGACACCTGCAAGCTCTTTTGGTAGTGCTCGTGGAGTGGCCCATTCAATCGGCAATGCCACAAAGCTAAAAGCTCTCGAGCTGCATGAACTGCCGAAAGCCGATATGGCCACAGGCACAAAGGCTTATCAATTTGGACTCCTTTCCGAAACACTGCAATCACAATACGATGAAATCCGTCGAATAGAAGAAGATGTTGCACAGAAAAGGAGGACTAGTCCTGCTGAAGAACATGCAACATTAATGGATCGCACGAAGAGCCTTGCAAGCAGTGCGAAGGCGCGGGTAGATATCGAGCGTTTGCTGCATGATAGGAAACGTATTCTTGTAGAAGTTGGACGGAGAATCCGTCAAGTTTCTCTTCCGGACGGAATTGCTGAAGTAGTGGCCGAAGTCCGCATTGCTAGACAGATCGTTGATCAGATCGAAGTTTTACAACAAGCTGCTTCCAGTCAACACCGTGTTAAACTCCCAACACGTAAAACGGCCCTGACACTAGCTGCTTCAGGCATTGTAGTAGTTTCTATTGGATGGATGATTTTTAGCTCGTTCACTGCTAATTCAGATTTCAGCGTTGTAGTGTCTACTCCCGATGGCCCTGTCACTCTAAGACAAGGCAATCAAAATGCGGAAACAGTGCATGAAAGAGTTGCTCGCGAGCAACAAGAACGCCAACTTAATCAATTGGAGGAGAGTGAACGAACAAAGACATCGATAGCTCAAAAGAAAAGCAGACAGGCGAGAGAGAAAGAGAGGCGGGAAGAAGTAAGAAAAAATGCAGAAGTTGAAAGGACACGGCGACATGAAGCTGCCGTGGAAGCAAAGAGGAAGAATGAGCTAGATATCGCTCAAGCAAAGGCAAAGAAAGAAGCAAAGGTCAAAACTCGGCGACTTGCAGTACTAAAATCTTGCTTAGCTAGCCCTGAAGATTATGTGATCGTTTATCGCAAAAAGAAAAATCAAAAAAATCCTATTCAAGACCTTGTTGATATAAATTCCTTGAAGACCGTTCTTTCAGGAGTTAATTTCCAAACCTCCTCCAGGCCAATTCTTGGCATAACAGATCGTCTATTTGGCGATGACCCAGAGCCATCACACAGAAAACCCTTTGGAATTGATAACCGCTCGGTTGAGATGTTCGATCCACTTGACGATAAGATGAGGGTACGTTCGCCTTCGGGACATAATGGCATCTATCTTTCGCTAGATCTTCAAAGAGTTGTTTATCATGATGAAAGCGGAGACATCTGGCGAGCAGATTTTAACTGGAGCATTGGTCAACTAGAAAACAAGAAAAAAATTACCAATCGGGGCCTTTTTAGCAAGTGTAGGCCAATGCTTTTTTCTGGTAATAGTTATTACCTATCAAACCCAACGAATGAAAAAAATCCAATCGTCCATATCGACTTGACGGACGGAACAGTTACCGAACGTGAATCGTTAACCGAGGTAGAGGGAGAACCTCTCTATTCTCCAAATGCCCGATTTGCGATTGTAACCTCAAGTCGGTGGATTCACGTTCGTGACATGCACCGAAATGAATTCGTAAATATCGACAATCTATCTTCCGATAGGCATCCTATGAATAGTGAATTGGGATATCCGCTCGTGGAGCGACCGGAGTTTACCTGGATAGACGAATACACCGCAATTACGAGAGCAATTAATGGTCGAGTCGCTGTGCTTGACTTGCGCAAGGCTGAGATCCGTCTGCTGAATCTTGGGCAAGGTCCTCCTCGCCACTTTGAGAATCCTGATGAACTGTTCTCAACGACTCTCAAAGGTCTACTCCCCAATACGCGTCTCTTACACGTAACATGTCGAAATCGTAAATCACTAGTTTATGAGCATTATCTGGTAGATGTAGATACCGGACAAATGGAGGAACTCCCTTCTTTTCTAGAGAATGTTTCCTGGTGGCTCAATTCGAGTAACTGTGTCTACGCAGTAAAGTCGGGAGGACTTGAAGAAGTGGGCTTTTGGATGTTTGACCGTACGAACGGCCAATCTACCAAGTTGTCACCACACACTTCTATTAAAACGTGGCTGAACGTTCCTGGAAAGGAGCTGTTTTTTTATCGCTCTGACAATGGATCGTACTCCCAGTTGGAAACAAGTGGAAAACAAATCAAAACAATAGATGAATGGAAAGGTGATGTCATAAGAATAGGCCGCATAATTCCCGTAGCTATAGATTTAGGGATGGATACACAGGCCAGAGACCCCTGGTTGTTAGAAGAGCCTGCAAAAATTTTTCCAGCCCGCAGTGAAATTGAAATGCCTAAATTTTTGTCTGGAAAGAAGTCGCTCCAGGAAATTCTTGAAAATGAATCCGATGAAATACAACAGTTCGGGCAGTTAGCATACCAAGAATGCCTTTCTTCGTCTCTCCCCTCGCTTTACGACCCACAAAAAGCTGCTGTTGAGATGGTCCGTATGTTTAAGCAATACGTTGCAAGTGCTGAGGAAGCGGATATAGCCAGAAATAGAATTAGCAAGTGGGACTCTCTCATAAATCGGATGATGCATGCACTTGACCTAAAGCGATGCCTAGATCCAAAACGCGTACGAGTATATATCTACAAGGTAGCAATGATGCATGACACACACTCCCTGTCTGCCTGGAATAAGCTCTCCATTGAGGACCAAAACAAGAAGTCAAAGATTTACAGTGCCGTGGCTAAAAAGTTCACCAAGAACTTCATTAAAAATCCATTTCGTATATCTTCCAAGTCGCTTAGGAAATTTAAAACGTCTATTGGTTTCGCGGTAAGGGCAGCCAGTAAGTAGTGGCGAATCTTTTCATTCCTGATAGCTTTGGATGCCGACGCTCTAGGAGATTGTATGCTTTTTAATTGTCAAAAATGCGGCGTGGGG
>QIGM01000198.1 GCA_003230795.1 bacterium | reverse complement strand
TCTGACATCGAGAATAGTTGAAGGCTGAGAGTGCGATTCGAAATTAGTGGAGGAGTCTAGAATGCTCAGCATTGGAAAGTATTTGCAAACGTGTTCGCTTTTGCTTGCTGGGGCTTCTCCTTTAGGATTGGCACTAGTTGAAGTAATTAAGCCACCGGCCGCTCGAGCCAAGTCAGAAACCTCAACACGAGACGACACTCTCACCGCAAGGCTAGCATCTGGACCAAAGACACTTTCGTGGATAGTCGAAGACATCCCACGTGCGCTAATCACAATCGTCAGCGGACCGGGCCAAAATTTCTGCTGAAGCTCTCGCCGCATCTCTCGAACCGAGTCAGGCTCATCATCAACGAGATTCTCTACAATCTCTGCAGAGGACACGATCAGAGGTATTCCTGCTCCGAGATCTCTACCTTTGAGAACACGGAGTTCTTCAATTGCTTTGTGAGAAGAAGGCTGAGCGGCAAGGCCAAAAAACGTCTCAGTTGGAAAGGCAACAAGCCCACCGCTTCGCAGTACGCTACCGGCATCCTCAAGCGAACAGCAATTCTTTAGCATCTGGCTACGCTCCTCGCTCTGGATTAGAAGGCCCTTACTCAACTAAGAAAGCGAGTCATTGAGCGCCTTGTCGCTTGCAAGCACGTCTGCAACTTGCTTTTCTCCGTAAGCAACCAGCCTCTCTCGAAGACCAGCGTCACTTAAAGCAAGAATACGAACCGCAAACAAAGCCGCATTCACCGCTCCAGCCTTGCCAACTCCTACAGTTCCAACGGGAGTTCCTTTTGGCATTTGCACAGTGGAGAGCAGGGCATCAAATCCTTGAAGAGGTCCACCACCCATAGGCACCCCAATAACAGGCAAGTTAGTATGAGCAGCACTTACACCAGCAAGGTGTGCCGCAAGCCCAGCAGCGGCAATAAGGACCTTCTTACCTGAAGCCTCCGCGGCGGAAACCCAAGCAATAGCCTGCTCTGGAGTTCTGTGCGCAGACATCACTCTCATCTCGCTAGGAATACCAAATTCCTCCAAGACATCACGACATAACTTCATGACCTCGGCATCGCTCGCGCTGCCCATCACAATTCCAACAATAGCAGATGAAGAATTACTTTCTGACACTATTTCCTAGCTCCTTTTTAGAGTTCTATTTTCGTTTCGCTGAAGACTATAGACGCAACCTAAAGCTGAAGACTATAGCCGCAGCCTAAATGTATGGGAAACCTAACAAGCAAAAATTTGAGGCTAAGCTGCTCCGCCGCCAATATCCTTACGGAAATGCATTCCATCGAAGGTGATTTTACTCATCCCCTCGTATGCCTTCTCTAGCGCTTTTGCGGTTGAGTTACCCAGAGCCGACACCACCAAGATCCTACCACCCTTAGACACAATCTCACCGCTCTCTGAGACACTTGTACCCGCTTGAAAAACCATCACGTCGTCATCTCCGTCGAAGAGTCCATCAATGGTTTTTCCATCATCGCAGTCGCCTGGATAACCTCGAGAACTTGCAACAACTGTCGCCGCGGCTTCTCTACTCCACCTCAGCTCATGCGAAGACAAAGTTCCGCGTACGGCAGCATCGAGCACTTGAAGAAGATCGCTCTGCATTCTAGGAAGTAAGACCTGAGTCTCTGGATCGCCCAGACGGCAATTGAATTCCAAGACCTTTGACTCACCCGCTGAGTTTACAATCACACCAGCGTAAAGAAACCCAAGGTACTCAATGCCTCTTGTTCGCAGCTCCTTTAAAACTGGAACAAATATCTTGTCCACCAATGACTCCACCTGAGAATCATCAACAACCGGGGTCGGCGAAATAGCGCCCATACCGCCAGTGTTCGGACCTTTGTCTTCTTCCTCCAATCTCTTATAATCTTGGCTAACGACAAGGGGAAGAATAGTATCTCCAGCAATAATTGCCATTACTGAAGCTTCTCGACCGTCGATATACTCTTCGATGACGACGCGACTTCCGGACGTTCCGAAACGATCCTCGAGCATACACTCTTTGAGCGCAGCTTCAGCATCTTCCATCTCCATCGCTACCGTCACGCCCTTACCCGCAGCAAGCCCATCCGCTTTCACTACGACCGGTGCGCCGACTTGCTGTAAGTAGGCAAGAGCACTCTCGTAATCAGAGAAAATCTCTGCCGCAGGCGTCGGAACACCTGCTTTCTGCATCACGTCTTTGGCAAAAGCTTTGGAAGACTCGAGCTCCGCAGCCTTTTTCGTTGGGCCAAAAATTCGCAAACCGTGTTCGTTAAACACATCAACGATTCCCTCGGCAAGTGGCACCTCTGGACCAACAACGGTGAGATCGATCTCATGTTCTACTGCCCAAACGGCAAGTGCGCCGAGGTTCTTAGGTGAGATACTCACGTTCGTGGCAAGTCCCGCCGTTCCCGCATTACCGGGAGCACAGTAGAGCTCCTTCAGGAGGTGGCTCTTTTTTAATTTCCACGCAATCGCATGTTCGCGACCGCCACCACCAACAACTAGAACTTTCATTTCTCTTGCTCCCTACGAAAATAAGGCTGACAATTTACAAGCTCGCTAGTCGCACGAGCAAAAACCCGTGGACCTAGTGCCGAAAATGCCGTTCACCGGTTAGGATCATTGTTACTTCCCTAGATTCCGCACTTGCAATGACGTCTTTATCCTTAATCGAACCACCTGGCTGCACGAGCGCAGTAACGCCGGCATCATTTAGAATCTCAAGTGTATCTGGAAATGGCAGGAAGGCATCACTGGCGGCGATACTACCCCGAGGATTATGTCCGTTAAATATCGCCCGCTGAATCGCTAACTTCGCTGCATCTATTCGGCTCATCTGCCCCGCACCAATTCCTATCGCGGCCCCGTCTTTGACGATGATAATCGCATTCGACTTAACGTGCTTGCAAACCTTCCATGCAAAGGCAGCATCTTTCACGAGCTCGTCGCTAGGTGCTCCACCAGAAACGGCTTTGTCCTTTGATGGGAGGGTAATAGTTGAATCGGTGGTTTGCACAAGGAAGTCTCCAAAAGAGTTCCTTACGGAAAGCCCGCCAAGTTTTCGCTGCGCAAGGTATTTAGTGAAATCACATTTGAGCACACGTACATTCTTCTTCTT
>QIGM01000400.1 GCA_003230795.1 bacterium | reverse complement strand
CATAAGCAGTATAATTAAGTGAACCGTCCCCAGAACTTCTCTAAAATTCCTTAAAGATTCTTTCTCTTACTACCATTTCACGAGCAGGACCCCGGAAATCGTGATGATCTTAAGCCGGCCCCGAAGATAATTCAATTGCTTTTCGAGCTGATTTCTGCTATAAAGGAAACCGTTGGGCAAGTTTCTTCCAGCAACTTATTCCAGGAAAGGTGGCCGAGCGGTTTAAGGCAGCTGCCTGCTAAGCAGTTGTGGGGGCAACTCCACCCCGGGTTCAAATCCCGGCCTCTCCGTTATATACTTTCACACCCGGTTAATTTCTTTAGATTTATGCATAGATGCAATAAGATAAAGGGGTTAACCTTTTTTGTTCCTTTGTGTGGTTTTTGTATGTTTTGCCGGATTTTCCCAAAGTGTGATACGAAAATAACACGTTATGGAAGTTAATTGAAGCAGCATCCGAACTTTTCGGATATGCAACCAGGGAAAGCCCGCGAAGCTCAGTTTAATAAATAAATGGGCACTGTTGTCCCCATTTTTCGAAAAAAATACGAAAGAAGGAGCTATGCCCAAAATGCCTGACACTGAATGGTTAAATATAGTCGCAACAGAGCCCAGGAAACTCAAACGTGAAGCAGCAAAGCGCAGGAAATCGTATCAGGAGATTTCCTGCGACAAGTCCGCCGTAGAGGATCATCTCAACGATGGTTGGGAGATCGACAGAGAACTCAAGAGCAAGACACGGCTTCGGAAACCTTGGGCACATGACCAACGACTTGAGAACCGGGTCTGGTATCTCTTCTACTTGCTTGGCTATCCTGAGATTAGTTCGGGCAGAGACTTTCAAGTAACGATCAAACGTAAAGGCGCAGATCCATTCCCAAAACAGATTGATGTTCTCGCCAAGGACGATGAAACCGTCGTTGTCGCGGAGTGCACATCATCTGCCCGTATTTCCCGCCGCAGCCTACAGAAAGATATTGAGGAATTCTCTATCCTCAAAGGGCCGATAGCCAATGCGATAAAGAAGCACTACGGCTCGGATTTCAAACCAAAGATCATCTGGCTCTTCGTGACAAGCAACATTGCTTGGTCGTACCAAGACAGGCAAAGAGCGCTCGGAGCTAATATCAACGTAGTTACAGAAAAGGAATTGAGGTATTACGTACAGATTTCCGACCATCTCCGAGCAGCCGCAAGGTTTCAATTCTTGGCAGAGTTCCTCAAAGACCAAAAGATTCCAGAGATGGAGAATGTAAGCGTTCCTGCCGTTAGAGGTAAACTGGGAGGCAAGACGTTTTACTCATTCGTCTCAACTCCGAAGCAGATGCTCAAAATAGCGTTTGTAAATCATCGATCGCTCAACGATCCAGCAGGAGCCCCCTCATATCAGCGCTTAGTTAGCAGAACGAGACTCCGGCAAATATCACGCTTTGTCTACGGCGGCGGGTTCTTTCCAACAAACATCTTAGTGAACTTCGCAACGAAATGCAGATTTGAGCAGGTGGCAAGGGACGAAGAGACGAATGTTGTCTTTGGAAACCTGTATCTGCCGTGTCGTTACAGATCTGCCTGGATTATTGATGGTCAACATCGTCTTTACGGATATGCTCCTTTGTCCGAAAAGCATATGTGCCAGAACATCATGGTCATCGCTTTTGAGGAGTTGAAAAAGGAAGAAGAGGCAGCTCTCTTTGTCACGATCAATCATGAGCAAAAATCGGTTCCTAAGACCTTGCTTGACGATTTAGAGGGAGATCTCAAATGGGGGTCTGACCGACCCACTGAGAGAATCGGTGCAATCAGCGCACGCCTCATCGGCCTTCTTAACAATGACATCGGAGAACCTTTGTATGGGCGAGTTACCCAACAGGGAATAGCCCCGACAGAAAAGACATGCTTGACAGTGCCAGCTCTGAAAGACGGTCTTCGCCGATCAGGATTGGTGGGTCAAGCAATACCCAAGAAGAAGGAGTATGCGCCGGGCCCTCTTTGCGAAACCAAGGACTCTCAACCCCTCGAAAGAGCCCGAGCAATATTGAATAACTACTTCCAACTACTCTCCAGCGCTAATCCTCGGCAATGGGAAGCGGGAAGGAGGGGTTTTCTATGCACCAATGTGTCTCTGCAAGCTTACCTCTCTTTGCTCAGTGCGATAATCGAATACATGGAATCTAATAAAGGTCTTACTGCAAGGGAACTTGAACCCAACGAGCTAATAACCGAACTCGAAGAGTATCTAGATCCGATACTCAGTTGGCTCAGCACTGCCACTTCTAGACAGATGGAGAAAGAATTTAGGGTGCAGTTCGGCGCAGGCGGTCCTCGCGAGTACTACTTTCGTCTGTGCGACATGATCCGAAAAAAGTTTTCTGACTTTGCGCCCGATGGGCTCGAAGAATGGGCGGAAGAACAGTCAGAAGAGCATGTTGCTGAGGCAGATCGGAAGCTCAAAGAACTCAACATCAACGTGCAGAAATTCATATTTGATGTTTTCAAGAAAAAGTACGGCGAAGAGAAGGACGCGTATTTTTACAAGGGGGTTACAGATAAGCAGATGAAGACTGACGCCTTTAAGGCGTCACTCGATGTAGAGAGCGAGAATCGTTTGCCGCTTGAGCACTATCTCAATTTCATTGACTACAAGAAGATCGTGGAAAACAAAGCACATTGGCCTTTGTTCAAGCCTGTTTTTGACATTCCTGAGCTTGAGGAAAAGGGACGTGCTAAAAACATCCAATGGATGGACCGCATCAACGAACTGCGCCGGATACCTGCGCACGCAACTGAACGCCGACACTACAAGGCACAAGACTTCGAATATATTGACGATATTTACGATAAATTTATGGGGCGTGTGCAGGCTAACGCAGTGAACGCCTCTCGGGAAAGGGATGAATAACGTGGCGCCTGTTCTGAAGTAGCCCGGGGGGAAGCGCTGGTTCGTAGTTCAGTATGACGACTTGCTATACCGAGACGTAGCAAGAGATACGTTGAGCCATTTCTTGGAAGCGGTGCAGTGTTCTTCCTTCTAAAATCACGCAGGGCAGCAACAAAGGGGAGATGCCCTTTCTTATATTATGTCATGTCAAGCAAGAATAGTAGTCCTTGGAATCCCTCACCATAAGGAAGACTA
>QIGM01000215.1 GCA_003230795.1 bacterium | reverse complement strand
AAAACGTCGTCCAAACGTATCCAACTCCCAGCAGATACTCTTCCTCGTCCACGTCCTTGCCAAGTCTCGCCTTCAAGAAGCCGTCTGGATCTTCATAAGCGACGTAAGGGCTGAGAACTGATGCAGGCCGTGGACGGGACAAGGCTGCAATATCTGATTCGTCCGGGAGATCGTTGCACTCGAAGGCAATCACATAGTCTTCGTAGTCTTTGTACCTCTCGTAGCGAGCGTCATCACGATCGAGATGCCGAGCAATAAGCGAGTTCTGTACTAAAGGGTTTGATATCGAAGCATGATTGGCTACGAAATCGAACATCAATCGAACACTATTCGCTATTTCCTTAACTTCATCCCAGGTGCCGTAATCGGGATGAACCTTGTAGTAGTCCTCGACTGAAAAACCTCGGTCAGTATCCCATGGATAGAACGGGAGGATATGTACAACAGGGAAAGCCTCGGCGAGGGAATCTTGCTGAAGAAAGCCTTCAAGACTTTTTAGTGGAGATTTGCCCGCTGTGGAATCAACTACCGAGTTCGCGTAGACAATGAGTGAGGCACTCTTCTCATTTAACTCGTAGTTCGCTCGTTCGCCACTCGTAGAAACGCTAAGCATTTCTAGCTCTGCGCGAAGATCGCGTGCGCCCTCTGCTCCATAAAGCGAGGTAAGCTGTTGCTCAATTGCTTTCCAGGACATACTAACCCTTAACTGTTTGCTGCGATCCAGTCCTTCGCAGCGAGGAAAGAAAGTATCCATGGACTGATCTCAAACGCTGGTACATCTTCTTGTCCACGGTAAGGCCAGTTCCAGGCGAACATGCTGCGCTCTAGATGCGGCATGATGGCAAGATGGCGACCGTCTTTCGAAGAAACGGCAGCAGCATTAAAATCGGATCCGTTTGGATTGGCTGGGTAATCGGTCGAGACGTACTTTAAAGGAATATCGTAAGCAGATTCTCCCATTGGCAAAGAGAAGCGCCCCTCACCATGGGCCACCCAAATTCCTAGTCGAGTATCAACAAGCGGCTTCATCAGAACGTTGTTCGTTTCTTGAACCCTTACTCCAACGAACGTACTTTCGAACTTACCCGACTCATTGTGATTCATTCGAATCTTTTGTTCATGCTCAGGGTAGAGAGTTTCAAGTCCAACCATGAGCTGGCAGCCGTTACAAACGCCTAGAGAAAGCGTGTTCTCTCTTGCATAGAAAGCTTCAAGCGCTTTCTTCGCTCTGTCATTATAACGAAATACTCCCACCCAACCCTTCGCCGCACCAAGAACATCACTGTTCGAGAATCCACCAGGGAACACTACAAAGTTCACATCCTCTAGCGTCTCTCTTCCTTCGACTAAGTCGCTGGTAGTAACATCCTTAACGTCAAATCCTGCCGCAAAGAGACAAAGCGCCATTTCCCTTTCGCCATTGGTTCCCTTTTCGCGAATGACCGCGCAGCTAAGACCACTGCGTTCCTTACGATTGAGGTCAATACCGAGAGAACTCAGCGTTCCTGAAAAATCAGCAGGGAATTTATAAGTAAGTGGATGCTTCTCAAAAGTCTCGTAACGCTCCTTTGCAAGCTCTGGTTTGGTTTGTTTGGAGTCGAGAAGAAAAGACGGTTTAAACCATGCGCGCCGAAGCGTGCTCAGTGATTCTGAAAAGCCTAGTTCTGGATCATGGAAACGCACCTGGGTGCCGCGCACCTCTCCGAGGCGCTTCATGCGAAGCCCTTTTGATTCGGCTCGTTCGATGAGCGCGATAGCGTCCTTGTCGTGAACTTGTAAAACGACACCCGGCTTTTCGCAGAACAACTCAGGAATCGTTTCTAGATTCGAGCCTTTCAGAGAGAAATCTATTCCGATGTCTCCCGCAAATGCCATTTCAAGCATCGCGGTAAGAAGACCGCCACTTGAGACATCGTGACCTGCAAGAATAACATCCTCTTGCATCAACTCCTGCACGAAAGAAAAAGCTTCTTTAAAAACTGAGACGTCTAATATATTTGGCGCCTTATTGCCAAGCTGCGCGATTGACTGGGCAAAGCTACTCCCGCCCAACATCACGTCTTTAGATCCTGAGAAATCTAGATAGACTAAGGCTGAGCCGTGTATCGGTTTAAGATCAGGTGTTATGCAAGAATCAGAAGCACTACATTCGCCGGCTGCCGTAACTACTACCGTTCCCGGAGCACGCACAACATCACCACTCTCGTACTTCATTGTCATTGAGAGAGAATCTTTTCCCGTAGGGACTGCGACACCCAGCTCGACACAAAACTCGCTAAGCGCCTCTACCGCGCGGTAGAGCTTTGCGCTCTCACCAGGCTGTTTAGCAGGCCACATCCAGTTCGCGCTCAATACGACAGACTCTAAACCGCGAGTAAGTGGTGCCCAAACAAGATTTGTGAGCGACTCGGCGACACTGAGCACCGCGCCTGCTTTCTCATCAATAAGCCCTGGAACCGGAGCGTGACCGAGAGCGAATGCAACACCAAATGTTCCTGAATAGTCGACAGCCATCACTCCGACGTTACTTAACGGAAGTTGCAGCGGGCCAACGCATTGCTGCTGCGCAGCGAGCCCAGTGACACAGCGGTCCACCTTATTCGTCAGCCAATCCTTACAGGCGACTCCTTCAAGCGAGAGGACATCGAGAGTTGCCTCAAGCAGCTCTTTACCTGAAGAAATTGAATACTCGAGCTTCTCTGGTCGAGAAGTATCGATGACATCTTCAAGAATGGTTTCCGGAGAGCTGCCCAAAAACACAGAAAGCGGTAGATTTATCGGGGCATCGCCTTCCGGTATTCCAAATACAATCTTGTTATCTCCTGTTACTTCACCAACTACGTAACATGGAGCGCGCTCTCTTTCGGCGAGGCTGTTAAGAAGGGAAACATCGTCGGAATGCACGATAAGCCCCATACGCTCTTGTGACTCGTTACAGATAAGCTCTTTATGACTTAAGGTCGGATCACCAATCGGCAACTTCGTAATATCGATCGTGCCGCCCTGAGACTCTAGCAACTCTGTCAGACAGTTTACGTGCCCACCTGCTCCGTGATCGTGAATCATCACTACAGGGTTCTCGGAAAGTTCAATAAGTGAGCGAATCACGTTATAAGCGCGTTTCTGCATTTCCGG
>QIGM01000131.1 GCA_003230795.1 bacterium | reverse complement strand
AAGATACAATCTTACAGTCAGCAGCTCTATTTTTTAGTTAACCGCAGAGGACGCTAAGGACGCAGAGTTTTTAAACAGCTGTTATTTAATCCTCTGCGTCCTTAGCGTCCTCTGCGGTTAATTTCATTTGAAAAGCTCGTCGTTAAGATCAAATTTCATCAGGTACAGCGAATTGAGGAAGCCGGTAACCAGATAAACGCGGAAGCGCTTTAGCTATAGTCAGAGCCTGCCATTAGGTAGCACCCAATACTACCCAGTAAAATATTTGCAGCCCAGGCGGCTGGTATGATCGGAATAAGCTCGGCTCCACCGAGTGATGTGCTAATTGCGTGCACGATATGATAGCCAAATCCGATAGTGATACCTGCGACAAAACTCATCGTCATATTGCCAGAGCGAGCAGGGGTGAGTGCGAAAGGGAAGGCGATAATTACTACGATTAAATTCACAAGCGGGAAGGCGATTTTTGATGCCCGAGCGACGAGGTATTGCGTCACGGGAACCCCCTCTGATTGTAGCTTTTCGATATAACCACCGAGCTCACGGAAGCTGAGCGTTTCGGATTCTCGCTCCATATTATAAAAGTCCTGCGGCTTTTCTTTAATGACCAAGGGGAGCTTGCGAAAGCGCTCCACGTTGAATCCTCCGCTCTCGCCCATGCTTGTCTCAATGACGTTCTGCATCGTCCATCCGATTTGCGGGTTCTCATTCCAGGTGGCATCGCTCGCATCCAGCCGACGCTTGAGGTTGAAATTGCTATCCATTTCTAGAATTGAAACCGCGGCTAAAGAGGAGTTTTGAGAATCGTAGAAACCAATTCGATAGAAAGTATTGTCTTGTCGATACCAGAAATTCGCACGACTAAATTTACCTTTCTCGTCTTTCTTTCGAATTTCCAGATTGTAGATTTCTTCGACTCGTTGTGTCGACCAAGGAACCACGGTTTCACCAGCAACAAAAACGAGCAATGAGATTAGCGCGCCGGCAAATATCAGAGGTTTTGCCAGCGAGAGGATACTTGCACCACTTGCTCGCATCGCAGTGATCTCTGACAACTGGGAGAGACGTCCGACACTTATTAAGGTGGCGACCAGAACGGCGACTGGAGTCATGAGTTGAACGATGAGCGGTATCTTAAAGGTGAGGTAAGAGATTGCCTGGAGAAAGGTTGAATCTTCTTTCACGAAAACTCGCATCCTTTCAAAGGTTTCGAAGACGAGAAATAGTGAGACTGCGGCAAACAAGCACAGAAGGAATATATCCAAAAACTGCCTGAGCACGTAGCGCTGCATTAAGGTGAGGCCGAGACGATCTGAGATACTACTTACCATTATGCGTGTTTGCCCTGCGCTAAGAGACGAATTCGTTCAAACAAACTGGAGAACGATTCTGCTACAGTTTGGCTTACTGCCATCCACTTCTCACTACCCATTCGCTCGAAGAGATAATACCCCAGAAACGCAAATAGGACATTCGGCAGCCACATGATAAGCCAGGCTGGAATATTTCCTTTCTCTCCAATAGCGGTCACGACTGCAAAAAGTATGTAATAAAAAAGGATCAATCCAATCCCCATCGCAACGCTTGTGGAAGCGCTCCAGGTTTGACCGCTTCTACTCGGCTGAATTCCGAGAGCCATGGCGATTAGAGCGATGCAAAGACAAGAAATAGGAAGGGCGAATCGTTTTTGAAGTTCGACCTGATATTTCGCTAAACTATTCTTCTCGAGATTCTGTGTGTCAGAAACGCCATTAGCGGCGCGCAGCAATTCTCCTAACATCATCTCATCCGCGCCTTTTCCACCTTGTGTTGCGGCATCCCCAAGCAGCGCGCTGTGGGGAATTTTTATGCTGTTGACCTGGAAGTAGGTGACGGTGAAGTTGAGGCCATTACCCTCGGAGATGCTTCCGTCGTAGAGCTGCAGTGATAAGCTTCGACGTGAGGGATCAGAAACAATTTTTCCGTACTTCGCAATAAACAGACGACTGATATCGGGATTGCTTCTGTCACCAATAATGACGTTGTTTAGCTTCTGTCCCTGGCCTTCAATACTTTCAGCGTAAACGGTGAGCTGGCCCAGCTCGTTGAACACCCCAGAAACTAGGCCTGCGCTTGCCTGTGTTTTCGCTATTTCGAAAAGCCCTAGGCCGAGTCGATGATTGGCAATCGGTCTGAGCCAGAGCGTGATCACTAAAGCTAAGACGACAGCGATGCTAGCAAATCCTAATACGGGAATTGCGAGTTTTTTAAGACTGAGTCCCGCTGCTCTGAGAACGACAAGTTCGCTATCGTGACTAAGTCTTCCAAAGGCGACGATAATTCCAAGGAGCATTGCCATTGGAATTGCAACTTCCATGAAGCGAGGAATGATGTAGGAAAATAGCAGCAGAATGTCGCCAGCCGGCACGTTTTTGTTTACGACGAGTTCGACGAGCTTCAAGGCTCTAGCGAGGAAGAGGATTCCAGTGAATACAAAAAGAGAAATGATGAAGGGGGTAGCGACTTCTCGAGCGATGTAACGATAAATCAGAGGAGGGGAGAGAAGCCGCATAATTCCTCAGACTCGTTTGTTCCCTTCAGTATCCACGCCCTTCAGCATCCAAGGCGGTCGTAAAGAAGAAGTAGTCGCTGAACTTAGGTGAAACGTCGTGCTCGATCGTTATCCTTACGGCGCTTCTTCTGTGCTTCCTTCGTTTTGCGTTTTTTCTTTTCAGAAGGCTTCTCGTAGAAACGGCGCGACTTGAGTTCCTTAAAAACTCCTTCGCGGATGAGCTTGCGCTTGAGAACGCGCATGGCTTTTTCTAGATTGTTTTGTCCGACGATAATTTCAATCATTCTTAATAGTTCACGTTGTCTACGCCTAAGTAAGTAGGCAGATTGATTATAAATACTGGGTGCTCGTTCGTGAGCGCAGAAAAATTCCTGCTGCGTTCCGCCCCCAGCTTAGTTCTCCAGCTTAGTTCTATAGTTCAATATCGCTAACGCTCAGCCCCACGTAGTAGAGAGGGGTCCGCTCGCATGGATAACCGAGATGTTTGACCATACTTTGGGGATTAAATGCAAGTTAGAATATATTATAAATCTAATAAGAATTAAAGTTTTCTAAGTAATTCCGGATTTTTTGGACCCGTAGAAGGTGACTA
>QIGM01000296.1 GCA_003230795.1 bacterium | reverse complement strand
AGAAGTTCGTTATCATTTCTAAGACGATTTCGTTCTTTGGCTTTTCGAACGCTAAGCAGCAGATCGTTTTCAGCAATAGGCTTTTCGAGAAACTCGTCAGCACCCGACTTGATTGCCTGTATCGCCTCTTCCGGTTCAATCCCGCAGGAGATTTGGATTAGGTTGATTCTTTGTGTGTGTTCTCGAATAAGTTTGGCTGGGTGTTCGCTATCATCTGGACTATCCGGAAGCGTGTAGATGACTGTTTCGAAATCCTGCTGAGCCAGTATTTCGAGTGCTTGTTCAAGACTATTAACTACTTCGGAGTTGTATCCTGCTGACTTCAAGGTGGCTTCAAACGCCTTAGCATCTTTCACGCAATCTTCGATGATGAGAATTGACTCACCATCTTGTGCCTGAAGAACTTCAGAAGATTGCGCAGTAGTTGTCATTGCTTAAAATAGCCGCAAGAACGGAAGGTCGAGAAAGATATATATTATCAGCCAGGGGCCGAAAGGAATCTCCGTATGTCGTCCACCCCCTTTTAACGCGACGGTAATCAATCCAACGACAGCTCCAACTAGCGAGCCTGCAAAAATAGTTGGAATGACGGAATCTACGCCCAAGATTGCCCCTGTAAAAGCTAGGAGCTTGATGTCTCCACCACCGAGGCCAACTCGCTTTGAGAAAGCATAGTAGAGCATGCCCACTACGTAGAAAAATCCTCCACCGCAAAGGAAGCCGGTAAGTGAATCCCAGGCACTTTGCGTAAGTGGCTGAGAAATTACTCCGCTGTACTGAGAAACAATACCTAGAAGCAAACCAAGTATCATTCCCGGGAAGCTAATTACGTTCGGAATGATCTTGAATTCTAGATCAATAAACGTGATTGCAATTAGGCTAGCGCAAATGACAAAGATGATTGCTGCTGTAGGGGTGAACCCAAAATGAAGTGTGCTTGCAAGTGCTGCAACGCCGGTTAGAAGTTCGACAAAAGTATATTGCCCAGAGATGCTAGTACTACAGCCTCGACATTTCCCTCTTAGCGCGATCCAGCTTGCCACTGGTATGTTCTCCCACCATTCAAGAGAACGCTCACAGCTCGGGCAAAAAGATCGCCGGGGATAGTTTACCGACAGCTTTCTCGGAACGCGGTAAATTACCACGTTCAAAAAGCTGCCAATGCACAAACCAAAAATGAAGATAAGTATAATATTCACAAGACTTAAGATTCTCCGTATTCGAAATGGGTCTAATCTTTTTGCGTAGTTTAATATATTGATTGTTGCCCTGCTTGAATAAAAAGCAGTTATGAAATCATCTAAATTGTAGCTGATAATATTGTGTATTTTTAGAGTATTGAGAGTAGAACGTATTATCGGGCTGGGTACCCCGCAAGATATTGCTGCAATATAAGTATAAGCATTGAATTACTAAGCAATGGCCAGTCAAATAATGAAAGACCAACCCAAAAGCTTACTATTCTTTCACGCCCCGCAGCAGGACGGGCATCGACTACTTATTGAGTCAACGGTGGGCGCGCTTAAGGCAGAGGGTTACGAGGTGCACGTACTCACTAGTGGATCGGAGGCCTGGGTTCGTACTTTGGAAGTGTGTTCGCACAAAGTCCCGATTCCTCGCGCTGTGTCGAGCGGTCTTCTGTTTCACTTGGTATTCCTACTACTAGCGCCATTCTCTCTCCTCTTGATTTCATGGACAACACGAGTCCGCTCTTTGGTGGTCTTCTCACCCTTCTTCGCTCTACTTTCAGTATATGCGATCATTTTTGCGCGCTTGAGGCCAAGTGTTGTTTTGGAGTGCGTTCCCTGGGCGGCGTATTCGGAGAGAAACATTAGCTGTGTTCGTCGAGTAGTGTTGACGCTACTTAGTCAGCTAGGAATTTTCGTATGCCGGCGGGTGATTATATCGACAAACGCAGGGGCTAGAGAGATTTCAGACGCCATACCCGCGGCTCGAATTACCGCTTTGTCTTTTGCGATAGAGCAGGCAAATAACGACGAAGAAGCTCTCAATGATAGCGACCTCTCACTTACTTCACTTTTTGAGCTGCCTGAAGATTCTATCGTGGTGGGAATGTACGACCCTCTCTACACGAAAGAAGGGATTGAAATGTTACTCCGCTCTGTTAGCGCTACGGAGGATCCTCGATTCAGTGTGATATTGTTCTCAGAAGGACCGCGCCGCAGTGAGGCCGAATCAATTGCGGTAAGTCTCGGTCTTCATTCGCGCTTTCGTTGTAGTGAAGATATTTCTTATGCGATGCCGTTTGCCGAACACTGCGACATTTTTGTCATCAGTCCTAAGCTTAAGGCAGTGACTCCTTGGACTCTTCAGCTACTTGCTACCGAAAATATCCTGCTGGCACCGAATTACTCCGGCTACAAGGAGCTGCTAAAGCATGAGGAGTTCTTATTCGAGAATGATGATGTTGAATTGCTTTCTTCAATGCTTCGAGCTTGTGTCGAAGATCTCGATTCTAAGAAAAGAGCACTAAATCTACTGAAAAAAGAGCGCTCAGAGTGTTTTGTCTTCTCATATCCGCCGGCCCTAATAGAGGCTTTGGAATCTACCTAAGCCAATTGTTTCCATTACAAGCGATTTGGCGTTTCCGATAGAATTACGGACAGTTTCTCTGCTTTGCGGAAAAGTATAGAATACAAGAGCTTAGCTCTTGAAGCGGAAAGAGGTGCCACAGCTAGCCTCCGAAGCATCATTACTATGTAGAGGTATGTTGCCCTGCTTATTGAGCTGAGAAACTGTAAACAGACGGGTGAGAGATGACTAAGGTCCGCAAAATATCGCCGGCAAGAATTCGCAAGATAACCGGTGGAAAAGATCCTGCCCGCTTGATTGAAGCATTCATGGTGAGGCGGGGCTTTGATCCTGAAGAATGTCTACAGCAAAGAACGAGCGATCTTGCGCAGTGGCTTGTTCCTTTGAGTGAAGAGGAAGATTTAGAGATAACGCTGGAAGGACTCAATCGACCTCCGGAAACCACGCTCTACATGGGTGTGAATGTGGTGTCTGTACCGCTAAGAAATAGCCAACAAGTCCTCTTTGCAGCCCTCTCCGTTGCGGACACTCTCATTGGGGCGAAGTTAAGCCTAGTGAACTACGACATAGTCCTAAGCATTACTTCCTACACTGGGAACATGCGAGTCGATGATATCGACTACTTCTATGAGTTAATTACTCGCCAAAAATCAGTCGTCTTAGATGCGATCAATGAGGACGTAAATTCCGTTTAACTTACTGGTCTGGTTAAATAGTAGGTCTGGCGCAGCTTATTTCACAGCGTTGTTTTGCACAGCCGAGTTGGCACATGGCTCGAAGACGGTCGGTACCGGTCGGGCAATTGGGATTACAGAGATTAAACTGTTGATCCAAACATTCATCGCATGTCTTGTGCTTTCGAGCGATGGCTGGATGTAAAGGGGAGCAACGATGGAGGCAATACTGTTCGACGCACTCCTGTTGACAGAGGGTGGACTTCTCCGGGGGAACAAGGCGACATTCCGTAGCGCACATTTGCTTCTTTCTTGATGTGCAATCGTTGCAATCGTCTGCTCGGACTTCGACGGAAGTAGCGAGGACGACGAAAAGCGTTGAAGCTAGGAAAAGTAT
>QIGM01000050.1 GCA_003230795.1 bacterium | reverse complement strand
AAGCCGATGCGCGGCAAGCACTTCCAGTGTTCAAACAAAAGCTCGATCAACTAGCTTCCCAGCGTGGCCAGATTGGAGCATTCGAAGCGCGGCTCAATACTGCCGTAGCAACCACTCGTGCAGCCTCTGAGAACTACGCAGCAGCAGCAAGCCAAATCACTGATGCTGATGTCGCGGTAGAGGCTGCAACACTAGTGCGGAATCAAATACTACAGCAAGCAGGGGCCACTATCCTTGCTCAAGCAAATCAGGCGCCAGCGCTAGCGCTGCTGCTTATTGGGTAGCAAAAAAGACTCCAACAGTCCCCTCTAAGTAGATATAGTCATCGTGTTTTAAATTTCCCGTTTTGCGAACAGAATCCGCCGATATCAATGTCTTTGGATAGTCGTAGTGGAAAAGCCTACGTAGCGTATGAACGTTCCCCTGAAGGGATAGTTGAAAAACGAAGTTTTTTAACTATCCCAAGAACCGGTCAAAAGTGAGTTTTGTATAATCGAAGGTGGCCAGAAGCTGTCGAAACAAATGAAAACTCTTTCTGTCGTTTCCACTACCGATACAACACTAGTAGTAGGTAAGCGACGGAACGTTTTGCAAAAGAGGAAAAACCGCTTCTTCCCCGCAAATGAAAATTTCGCTCACGTTCGCCTCTGACCACCCTTCAGTAGGAGTATCGGCCTTCAGTTCATTTCGCTTAAACCAAAATTTCTCGAACGGAATTAAAAAAATCACCACATCCGCAGGGTTAGCGGGAGTGAGTCTGCAACGGGATGATCCGGAGGAGTATTAAGGATTTCGGTGACTTGCTCAGCCCAGTCATCAATTGCATTCGTTGCATGATGGTACCAGGTGTAATCTTGGATACCGATTGGAGCAAACTGATCACTTTCCCTATCCTTAAACATCGCTACCACCTCTCCGCTCGTCCCATCCCGCAAACGTCCCTCAATCGCGATGCTCCCACTCGCGGCGAAGCCGGAAAGTACGCCCACTCCCGGTAGAAAAAATCCTGCTACCGCACCGCTTGTACTTAGCCACGCCTTCGTTGGCACCAACTCCACAAGCGCTAGCTCCAAAATTAAGGTCTTCTTTTCAGAGTTCTCCACATACTGAAAGCGCGGTTCTTCTTCCTCTCGCAAAGCCGTAATAAATGACTTTCTCATGTACGTTGCGATCTGCTTTGCGTCCTCTTTAACCCGCTCTCGACCCTCAAGACTCATGGTATCTAGCCACTGCATCTTCAATAGATGAGTTGTATCAACCTCAGCTACCGTTATATTTTCGAAGCAATCAAAAAAACCTTCGCTAAAATCAACAAGCCAAACTTCATCGAACGGAAATCGTTCTCTAACGGTCTTCATTAAGTTTGGATGAGCCAAAAATCCTGAGTCTTCAGCCTCTTTGGCTTTTAAACTCAGGCAAGAAGAGAATGTGAGAAGAAAGATACAAAGCAAAAGTGCCACGTTTCGCGCGATAGGTTCTCCCCAATTTGAACGAGAAACTTTCATCAACGGCTAAAACTCGTTTTCGACTACCGGCCTAAAGCGACCGGTGGTCCAATCCATATTCAACTATCCGACCCAAGACGGAATCGCGAAACGGGCCATAAGCTCTTCGACCTCGGCTTTTACTACCGTGACCGAGCCTTCATCTTTTAAGACTCGCTCAAACCAGTCTGCAAGAGTATCCATCTCAGCCGGACCCATCCCTAGAGCAGTAATCGCGGGAGTTCCAAGCCGAACGCCTGTAGGTTTCCAAGGTTTTGCATCGCCAGGAACCGCGTTCTTATTTAGAACAATACCAGCAGCCTCAAGACGCTCGGCATAAATCGTCCCATCGACATCTAGGTCCTTTGCAGAGCCCTCTTTGAGATCAATAAGCATGAGATGGTTATCAGTGCCTCCGGTCACAAGAACAAAGCCACGTTGCTGAAGAGCCTCTGATAATAGAGAAGCGTTCTCAACGACGTTCTTCGCGTATTGGGTATACTCATCTGAAAGCGCATACTTCAGTGTCGTTGCAAGAGACGCAATCTTATTCATATGCGGTCCACCCTGAAGGCCTGGGAAAACCGCCCGATCGATATCAGCACCCAACTCACGACGACATACGATCAGCCCGCCTCGCGGTCCTCGAAGAACCTTATGCGTCGTAGTCGTTACCACATCGGCGTGAGGAAATGGATTTGGGTGTACGCCCGCGCCACAAAGCCCACTAATGTGCGCGATATCTGCAAGAAGCAGCGCTCCGACTTCCTTTGCGATACTCGCAAACGCTTCAAAATCAATAGTTCTCGGATAGGCGGAAGCACCACACACAATCATTTTAGGCTGCACTTCGATCGCTTGCTTGCGAATAGCGTCGTAGTCAAGTCGGAGATTCTCACCTAATGTATACTGATGAGCTTCGAAGAAAATTGAGGACACACTTACTTTGTGACCGTGCGTAAGATGCCCGCCATGAGCGAGCGACATTCCGAGAATACGATCGCCTGGATTTAGTAGTGCAGAGTAGACCGCGAGATTTGCATTCGCGCCTGCTAGGGGCTGAACGTTGGCATGGTAATTTTCTTCCATCCCCTTAGGGGCAAAGAACTTCACCGCACGATCGCGAGCAAGACACTCTACTGCATTCGTAAACTCTTGCCCCTGATAATAGCGCCCGTTCGCGTGCTTACGCTCTCCTTTGACCCACTTGTGTGGATATCCTTCTGAATACTTCTCACCAAAACAACTACCCAAAGCCAAACGCGCGGGTTCGTAAATATAGTTTTCTGAAGGAATCAAACGGATGACCCGCGATTGACGTGCCTCTTCCTGCTTAAGCAAAGAACCTAGCTCTGAATCAACTTCATTTAACGCTTTAAATCGCTCGGTAATATCCATCTCTCTCCAGGAAAAATTTAGTTTGAAAAGTCAGTGAAAAATTTGCTCCCACTCTTGCCAGCAAAGACAAATGAGTCGTTTCCTGCAATGGCTTGAATTTACAGCGGATTTACAAACCCTTTCCGTCTACTACCGGCTGAGGCTCAAGGGCGGAAACTGAGTAGACGATACATATATGTGTGCCTTTATAGAAGAGCCATAGGGTTCTAAACCAGAAATTTAGTCAGCCGTATCCATGGACGAAAAACCCGACAGTTTCGGTAGCTCAAGC
>QIGM01000137.1 GCA_003230795.1 bacterium | reverse complement strand
GGGGAGTATGCTGCAGGCTATACAGCTTGAAGATCTCTTATTTGAGCGTGAGCAAGCCAATTTACCCGGAACAGTAGACGAGCATCCCAACTGGAGGCGTAGACTAAGCCTTAATCTCGAAGAGCTAGTAAGAGATGAAACCGTTTTGGCTGTCATAGATAAGGTAAAGCGTCTGAGACGGGTGCAGCAGCTTTGACACGTCGGATTTCCGATACCTCAGAGCCGTAGGAGCTTTGACGTCGAAGCTCAAAATCGCGACATTCTTCTATGCAATTAATACAGCCTCAAACCCTAAAGTGTTCAAATTTCGTCACTCCCGGGCTGAAAACGGCGCCGAAGAAAAAATGCTGACACCCCTTCATTAAAGCTAAAGTTTGTCGTATTTCGCTCCGATAACACTTTTTGCAAAACCCTTTTCAATCTTTTTTTAACAAGGAAAACAGATAGTTACCCGAGTTGTCCACGGCTCTAGGGTGTTTTTGCTCTTCATCAAGACACTTATTCTGCGCCAATTTTTCGTCAGGGACATCTACACTGGCACGGGCTTTGCCAATTCCCTGACGTGTCGAGGTTCTGACGTGAGGAACGGCCAGTAGGTCCTGAGACTTCTAGAGCAAGATAAAGGAGAAGGTTTTAATGTTTGAGCAAAACACTCAATACGAGAACACCCCGGGTGCAAATCGCTACAACCCAGGCGTTCGTGAGCAGCAGCCAGCGTTTCGGTCTATGGTGACCAATGACGGGCAGATGCATAAGATCTTCGATGTCATTGAGCGAGTCGCTCAGACTAACAGCACCGTGATTATTCTTGGTGAGAGTGGCACAGGGAAAGAGCTCATCGCTCGCGCTGTGCATGATGCAAGCAACATCAAGGGACACTTCGTTCCTGTAAACTGTGGTGCTATTCCAGATAACTTACTTGAGAGCGAACTCTTCGGACACGAGAAGGGCGCTTTTACAGGTGCAGTGGCAGCGAAGCCAGGACGTTTCGTGCTTGCAGATAATGGAACAATCTTTCTCGATGAAATCGGAGAAATGAGTCCTCATCTACAAGTAAAGCTGCTTCGGGTTCTTCAAGACAAAGTAGTGGAGTCTGTCGGAGGAATTAAGCCACGTTCGGTAAATGTGCGAGTAATCGCAGCGACTCATGTTGACCTTCGTCAGAAAGTGAAAGAAGGAACCTTCCGTGAAGACCTTTTCTATCGTCTTCAGGTGCTTCCAATTGAGCTTCCGTCTTTACGAGATCGTAAGACGGATATACCTCTTCTTGTAAATCATTTCAGTAAGCGTTTTTCCGAGCAGAGTGGGCGACGACCATTTGTGTTCAGCGAGGAAGCAATGGAAGGATTTCTCCAGTATCGTTGGCCAGGAAACGTTCGGGAGTTAGAGAATCTCATCGAGCGATTAAGTATCCTTGTTGATTCTGATGCCGTGTATTTGAGCGATCTTCCTGAGCATATTCTCGAAGGGGAGCACGGACTCGATGCCTCAATGTCGCTGACTGAGTTGCCTGAAGAAGGACTAGATTTTAACGCGGTGGTTGATCGCTTTGAGAATAGTCTTATCCTGCAAGCTCTTGAGCGCACCGGCGGAAACAAGAAAGCAGCAGCTCGTTTACTCAACCTTAATCGTACGACACTAGTTGAGAAGATCAAAAAGAAGGGCCTTGATACTCCTCAAGCCTCTGATGAAGCTCGGATGCAGCACTAATGAATTTCGTGAAAACACAATGGTATATCGCGCTGATCTGCCCATTGCTGATTAGCTCAGTGGTGCTCATCTCGGCGTCGATGGTAGTGGCGGAAGAGTTTGCGCAGTCGCCGCGATATTTAGCCCCGTACGGTTTAGAGTCCGGAGAAAGCATTGCCGAGCTTAGTCGTCGAGGTAAGCACTACGAAGCGATGAAAGCTTTTGTCCGAGTCGGAGAAGCAGGTACTCTCGCCGATAAGTTAATGCTGGCAAGAAGCGCCTGGGCGCTTGGGCTAGTTGATACGGCGCGGGAAGTTTGGGACGAAGTGCTGGCGAATGCAGAGTTCACAGGCACGGAGCGCGCGCGTGCGATACTTGGGCGCTCAATTTTAGAGCTGCAAGAAGGTCACTATGAGCGCGCAAGAGCGTATGCAGAGCGAGGAGCTCTTGATGTAAACCGTTCAGAGCTGCGTGCGCAGTTTTGGCTGGTTATTGCAGAGGCACTCAAGGAACAAGGCGCTCTAAGCTTGTCAGAAGGATACTACAAGCGAGCGATTGAAGAAGGCGGTGTGTCGGTACAGAACGAAGCGAATTTTCTACTCGGTGAATGCCAGTTCCGATTGGGGCGGCTTACTGATGCAAGGTACAGTTTTGCCGGAATCGAAACTTCTTCTCTTCACACTCCAAAAGCTCTTCGTCGCCTTGCAGAGATCGATAGTCAGCAAAAAAATTACGAAGGGGTGCTTACCTGGATTGAAGAGGGAAGAACTAACTATCCTTCTGAGTTTCGAGATGGCTGGAGTATTTATTCCAAGGTGACGGCATTACTCGCACTTGGACGCACTAGACAGGCCAAGCGAGAGGTAGAGCAGTTTCGTGTGCAGCATTCAGCCGATTCACCTTGGTTTGTACTTGCGGCGGCAGCTCTGGAAGCAAATCTGGCACTAGACCTCTATGCGGAACTTCGTCCCTCCGAGGAGGCGGCAGAATGAGCGAGTTGAGAGAATTTCCTGGCGAGAGAGAACGCGCAAAGCGCTTAATGGCGATGGGCGAGATGGCAGCAAACCTTGCGCACGAAATACGAAATCCGCTTGGAAGTATGGAACTCTACTGTTCTTTGCTTAAAAAGGATCTCGAGCAAGCACCACAATCCTTGGAGCTCGCCGAGCATATTCACAACGGTATTCGTCGACTCGATAGAATTATCACCAACTGCCTGCAGTTTAGCAAAAACGTAGTGCCAAAGAAAAAGGCAGTAAGAGATGTAGAAGAAGTATTTCGCGAGACCTTGGAGATTTCACGTTCGCACGCTGAACAAAGCGGTGTCGCAGTTCGCTTTGAAGACAAAGGTGATTTCTCCGTTTCCGTGGATCCGCATCTAGCGAATCAGGCGGTGCTGAACCTTCTAAGGAATGCGATTGAGGCTAGTGTTGGTCAATGTGGAGAGGGTGCTGAACTAGAGGTGGTGCT
>QIGM01000387.1 GCA_003230795.1 bacterium | reverse complement strand
TATCAAACAACAAGAGGTCGTCCATAGTGAGTCTGGCTGCTAAAGTTATAAACACCAAGGAAAGTAGAAGAACCTGCAAATCCTCTTTAAACTCGACAACCTCTCGAATAGAAACAGACTTCTGATTCGCCAGGAAAACTCCGTATACAGTTACCGTAAGGAGCCCTGACTCCGCTTGGATCACATTCGACAAAGTGAAAAGCGCCAAGACCATCATTAAGACGACCGCGTTTCTCAAATAACCGGGAACCCAAAAATATCTCAGTAGGGCCACGGTAAAGAAACCACCCACGATGCCAAAGACCGCTCCGTTAAAAAGCGTTATCGCTACCGCTGCGAGCGATGGTCCAAGAATTCCTCCACCGGGAGAGCTAGAAATGGCTTCGAACACCAATACGGCAAGCGTTGCTCCAATTGGGTCAATTACTATGCCTTCCCATTTTAGGAGAGAACCTGTTCGCCCACCGAGTCGGAGATGCCGAAGAAGTGGCATCACAACCGTTGGTCCAGTAACAACGAGCACCGAACCCAGCAGAATCGATAACGGCCAAGCAAATCCCAGCAAGTAGTGGGCAAGAAGCGATACGCTGGTCCAAGTAACAAAAGCGCCAAGGGTGACGAGGGCGACAAGCTCGCTGCCGACTTCTCGTAACTCAGGCAGCTTGAGATTTAAACCACCTTCGAAAAGAATAACCGCAACGGCAAGCGAGACGAGAGAGGGTAGGATTTGACCAAAGAGATCGTCAGGATCGAGCACACCACTAAGTGGCCCAAGTGCTAATCCAGCCGCAATGAGCGGAAGAATCGACGGGATACGAAACCGCCAGCCAAGCCATTGCGCCGAAATCCCAGCAACGGCAATTAATGTCAGTTCAATCAGTCCGCCGTGGTCTAGCCCACCGTGTTCCATAGAATTCTATTCGGCTAGAATCTTATCTATGCGTTTCATCACACCATCGTCGAGCTTGTCTCGAATATCAGCGGCTTTTAGGTTCTCAATGATTTGATCCACGTTAGATGCTCCAGTGATCACTGTGCTCACGCGTGGATTCTTGAGACACCAGGCAATCGACAGTTGAGCAAGGCTACAGCCAAGATCCGCAGCAAAGGTAGCGAGTTGCTTCACCTTTGCAATTTTCTCGTCATCCAGCTCTTTCTGCAGCCATTCGTTACGCTCAAGTCTGCTTCCTACTGGAATACCGTCGTTATACTTTCCTGACAGTATTCCCGAAGCAAGCGGACTCCACGTAGTATTCCCTAATCCACGCATCTCAAAAAGAGGGGCATATTCTGTTTCCATCCGAGCGCGAGCAAACATATTGTACTGAGACTGCTCGGTGACTGGTGGAATACAGTTATACTGCTCGGCAATACGAAAGGCTTCCTCAATTAGACCCGCAGGCCATTCAGAAGTTCCCCAATAAAAAGCGTAACCACTACGGATGATGTAATCCATCGCACGGACTGTTTCTTCGAGCGGAGTGTTCTCATCTGGACGGTGGCAATACAAGACGTCAACATACTGTAGTTTCAATCGACGAAGCGAGTTTCTTATTCCCTCAACCAGGTGCTTCCACGAAAGCCCAGTGTCGTTCGGGCCGTTTCCGCCCCAGTATAGCTTAGTAGCAATAACGAGATCTTCTCGGCGAAACTCTCGAATTGCCTCCCCCATCAGCACTTCTGATTCGCCACGAGAATAGGCCTCGGCGTTATCAAAGAAATTGACCCCCCGATCAAAGGCAGTGCGCATACACTCCTTCACTTCAGAGTTATCGAGATTGTTGCCGAAAGTAATCCACGAGCCAAGGGAGAGCTCACTAACTTTAAGGCCAGATCGTCCTAAATTATTGTATTTCATTGCCGCTTCTGAATTTCGATTTCCAACAAACGTATAGCTTCATGCTCGCCTAATCCGCGATCACTCACTCGAAGACGCTCTTCGCCCACAAGTGTTTGAAGCTCCACTCCTTCTCTAAAGGGTATCTCAACCCGCTCTACGATATAATCCTGATTCGCCACATTGAGCAAGAAGCTGTCTTTTGAGCGGAGCGATAACGTCATATCCTAAAACACCTTAGCTAAGAGGTATTATTCCCACTCAATTGTAGACGGTGGTTTCGTGGAAATATCCAAGACCACCCTATTAACGCCAGCAGCCTCGTTTACGATGCGGCTAGACATTTTCCTCAACACTTCTTGAGAGAAGGGATACCAATCCGCGGTCATTCCATCACGAGAAGTAACGGCACGAATGGCAATACATTCCTCGAATGTTCGCCCATCTCCCATCACACCAACGCTTTGCACCGGAAGGAGCACAGCAAAGAATTGCCATATCTCATTCTCAAGCCCAGCCGCATGCACTTCCTCGCGGACAACCTTATCAGCAACACGCAGCGTTCGAAGCCGCTCTGGAGTTAGGTCGCCAATGCATCGCACGCCAAGTCCAGGCCCTGGAAAGGGCTGCCGGTCTATGCAGCGCGCCGGAATCTCCATCTGGCGGCCAATAACTCGAACTTCATCTTTAAAAAGCTCACGTAGAGGCTCGATGAGATCTAGCTTCATATCATCAATCAATCCGCCAACATTGTGATGGCTTTTGATTGTGACTGAACTACCCACAACAGAAACACTTTCAATTACGTCGGGATAAAGGGTGCCTTGTACGAGGAATCCAACATCAGTGATGCGCGCTGCTTCCTTCTCAAACACCTCGATGAAGACTCTACCGATAATCTTTCGCTTCCGCTCCGGATCTGTCTCACCATCTAGTTCCCTAAGGAAAAGCTCCGCGGCATCAACCTTCACTACGTTCAGTCCGAGACCACTCATGATCTCCATCACCTCATCGGCTTCATCAAGTCGCAGCAAACCATTATCGACAAAGATGCAATGAAGGCGCTCACCGATAGCTCTATGAACGAGCACAGCGGCAACGGTAGAATCAACTCCACCGCTCAATCCACAGACTACGTTTCCGCTCGGCACACGAGCTTTAATTCCCTCAACCGTCTCAGACACAAAACATGCTGGATCCCAATCCCGCTCTAGGCCGGCGACATCAAACACGAAGGATGAAAGCATCTCGTCCCCTCGAGGGGTATGATGTACTTCTGGGTGAAACTGCACGCCGTAAACTTTGCGCGAATCATCAGCGAAGGC
>QIGM01000534.1 GCA_003230795.1 bacterium | reverse complement strand
CTTTTTCAATTACCTGAGCTTCTTTCTGACTCAATTCCAGATTTCCACCTCCTCTGCATTGTTGAGGAGAGCTCTTATGACGCAGCCCGAAGGATATTAAACTCTTACTATAGTGGCAGTCAGGTTTCACTTTTCGCTCTTGGCGAGCTTAGTAGGTTGCCGAGTTTGTTGAAGCAAGTCGATGTGGTCTTGGCTATTCACGGAGACCCAAATCGAGGACTTCTCCCCGGCGCTCGGGAGGCGTTAGCACGAGAAATACCTCTTATAGTCTCAGAGCACGGAATGCTTGCGGAGCTTGCGCCACAGAGAGCGCTGAGTATTCCACTTGGCACCGGAGAGGAATTGTTTCTCGCGAAGAGTGTTGAGGAGTACTACAACTCTCCTGCACTTCGACAATCACTTGGCCGTGCTGATGAAGAATGCTCGTCGGCTCGAGCGGTTTCTGCGCTGAAAACATTGCTTATCAAACACGAGGCGATGCTGGCCCAGTCAATAGACGTCACCCAAGGGAAATTATCCGCGGCTCAGAGGCAGCTAGTGGATCGTTATAGCGGAAAGTTGGGTTCGGCTGAATCTATGCAGCAGGCAGCGAGTGACTTTTTTTGGAGGCAATTATGAGCGGAAGGAGACTTGCCTTTGTGTTGCCACGTTACGATGAGTCTATCGGAGGTGGAGCTGAAACGCTGGTTGGCTCTCTTGCTATGCAGCTTGCGTCTTTGGCCGGGAGTTTGGGGGCGGGGAGTTTGAGCGATGAAATCGAGACAGTAGAGATTTGGGCAACCTGCGCGAAGGATCACCGCACCTGGGAGAATCATTTCCCCGAAGGAGAGCTTAAAATTGCTAACGTTGTTGTTCGCCGATTCCCAGTCGATGAGCGAAATCTCGAAGTGTTTATTCGTTCCGAGCTGCAGCTACAGCAGGGAAGACCTCTAAGCGTCAGTCAACAAATGGACTGGCTTGAGAATAGCGTTAATTCCAGAGCACTCTATCAGCATATTCGAGAACAGGGGGCTAGTTTTGACGCACTGTTTTTTGCTCCTTATCTTTTCGCTACCAGTTTTTGGGGGGCATTAATTCACCCGGAACGTTCTTATCTATTTCCTTGTCTCCACGACGAGTCCTACGCTTATTTCGAGGTCTTTCGTCATCTCTTTGCGCGCATGAAGGGATTGATATTCAATGCTGCGCCAGAGCAAGAGCTTGCGGAGCGCTTATACGGAAAAGAACTCGCGGAAAAATCGAGTGTTGTAGGTATGGGTTTTACGCCTTATCAAGAGCCTCTGCCAGCACATAAAAACGATGCGGACTATATTATCTTTTCGGGAAGAAAAGAGACGGGTAAGAATTTAGATCTCCTGCTCGACTGGTTTGAAGAGTATCGACGAGGTGGTGGAACATGCGACTTGCACCTTATCGGTTCAGGTTCCGTGGAGTTTCGAGAGAGCTTGCCCGAGGGGGTGTCTGATTTTGGATTTGTATCCGAGGAAGAGAAACTCTCGCGAATGAAGGGAGCACGTGCTTTGATTCAGCTATCGAGAAATGAATCTTTTTCCATTGTGATGATGGAAGCCTGGCTTGTAGGCACTCCGGTGATAGTACACGCCGATTGCCCCGTCACTAGAGATCATGTAGTTCGAAGTGGAGGAGGGCTCTATGCTGGCTCCGAAGAGGAGTTTTCTGCCTGCCTTAAATATCTTATGGAATCAGAGCAGAATCGTGACGCGCTCGCTATTGCAGGGGAGCGTTATGTGAGAGAAGTTTATTCTTGGCCGGCAGTAACAGAGAGATTCTTGGGGGCGCTTAGGCGTTGAAAAAACAAGCAGAAACAAGACATTCCGAACTTTCCAAACAGATTGAGCTGGCTAATCAGGCTTATTACAAAAGCGACTCACCGCTTCTTTCTGATGCCGCGTATGATGCACTTTTTCGCGAACTAGAAGCGATAGAGCAAGAATATCCTGAATTACGTTCTTCGGAATCTCCGAGCCAACGAATCGGGGCAAGTCGTGCCCAGGGTGGAACCCCGTTTAGCGAGGTCCGTCATCGTCAGCCGATGCTTTCGTTGAGTAACGCACTCACGGAGGAAGAGTTCCTCGCCTTTGATGAGCGAGTAAGAAAGCTGCTTCCAGATGAGTCGTTTGAGTATCTAGTTGAGTATAAGTTCGACGGACTTGCGGTTGAAATCGTTTATGAGAACGGGTCATACGTTCGAGCGGCGACTCGCGGAGATGGAGAGCTTGGAGAGAATGTAACTCAAAATGTGCACACCATCGGTTCGGTACCAAAGCAGATTCACTCTCAAGATGCTGTCCCTAAGCAATTTGAAGTTCGCGGGGAAGTCGTATTGTCGCTCGATAAGTTTGAGACTTTAAACGAGTCTCGACTTGCTGAGGGTGAGGCCGTTTTCGCAAACCCGAGAAACGCAGCAGCCGGTAGCTTACGCCAACTTGATTCGAGTGTGACAGCGAAGCGACCACTTGATTTCTTCGCCTACTCGATGAGTTCAGTAGATGCGCTAAGTTCGACTACGCAATCAGACGCCTTGGAGTTGCTAAGCTCTCTCGGATTTCTCGTTCAGGAGGGTTCCCCACGATGTAAGACCGCGGAAGAGGTGTTGCAGTATTTTCGAGAGCTGGAAGTCCGGAGAGATCAGCTGCCTTACGAGATTGATGGCCTCGTGGTGAAGGTGAACTCTTTTCAGTTGCAGGAGCGACTCGGTGCGCGTTCACGTTCTCCGCGATGGGCGGTTGCGCTAAAGTTTGCTCCTAGAGAAGAGTTTACCAAGCTCATTGATATTGAAGTGCAGGTTGGCCGAACTGGAGCCCTCACGCCCGTCGCCCATTTAGAACCAGTGACGGTTGGTGGTGTTGTTGTTCGTCGAGCAACTTTGCACAACCAAGAAGAGATCGATCGCAAGGATATTCGTATTGGCGATACCGTAGTCGTGCGTCGCCAAGGCGACGTTATTCCGGCGGTAGTGGCAGTAGTGGCGAACAAAAGAACTGGCGAGGAAAGGTTGTTTCAGATTCCTGAAGCCTGCCCGGTTTGTGATGCAAAGGTTCACCGAGAAAGTGAAGCTGATGTGGCAGTAAGATGTTCGAACCCACAATGCCCTGCGAAACTAGTGCAGCGTTTGAAACACTTTGTCTCGCGAAAAGCCTTT
>QIGM01000448.1 GCA_003230795.1 bacterium | reverse complement strand
GGAGAACTCTGCCGCACGGCAATATTTTTGCCGCTGGGAGCCGTAATGGTTGTATTCTTCTACGACATATTTTTCGACATGCAATTCGAAAACAAAGACTGGAAAAGCATTGTCTTTATAATCTGGATCGGCTCAATGATTGCCCTCTTTCGCGTTGCTCGAAAAGCAAAAGACACAGACCTCGTCTTAGAAGGCACGCACGAAAAAGAGTAAAAATCCTTTCAATAGTACAGTTAGTCAACCACTCGATAGACGTGTCAGTTCAAACAAATCTCGTAACTACTACACGGGTGAATCGGCTTGGGTGATACATCGCAGGGAACAGGTGCGCCAGTCACCTGGCCCGGAGAGGTATCACCCAAGCCGATTCGCAATAATCCACTATTTCATGCCCCTTCTTTGCGCTAGTCCGAACCCCCTATGAGGAGCCAGAAATTTCCCTAATCATACAGCTAGGTTGGCAAGCTAACCCTGTAAAAGTAAAGAGAATTTCTAATCTAGTCGACTTATGAAGCAACGACAATTTGGTCGAGTTGATGGTTACTAAATGCAAGACGAACCAGGCATAGCCGAGCAAGAGATTCCCCCTGGGTATCTCATTGCGGAACGGTACCTCATAGAACGCTACCTAGGTGGAGGTGGTATGGGGAACGTGTATCTTGCGTGCGATCGCCTGCTCAACAACAACCAAGTCGCCATTAAGGTTCTTCATAAAGAGTACGCCCGCGACGAAATGGTGAAGAAGCGCTTTCTGCGCGAAGTGGAATTAATGCACTTGGTGAACCATAAAAACGTTGTTCGTACCTTCGATGTTGGAGCGGATGACGATGTGATTTTCTTCACCATGGAGTGTGTGAAAGGTGTGCCGCTCGATCGCTTTAAACGCAGCGTTAGCGTTGACTACGCAGTGCTCGAGAATCTGATAATTCAAATATGCGAGGGACTTGATGCGATCCATCGTGCTGAGATAGTACACCGCGATCTTAAGCCTGCGAATATTCTCGTTTCGGAAGACAATCTTGTCAAGATAGCTGACTTCGGAGTGGCTCGACCAAGTAGTTCTAATATGACACAACATCGAGAGATTATCGGGTCGCTCGATTATATGGCTCCTGAAGTCTGGCAAGGACTCCCGCTTAGCGCAGCCGTGGATTTCTATAGTCTTGGAGTAATACTATTTCAGCTCGTTACTGGTAGTTTGCCTTACGTTTCAAGCGAACCGGCAACTCTCATGTGGATGCATTGCAACTCGGAACCGGAATCCTTAACGGTGCTCCGACCGGATGCGCCTACCTGGTTAGACGATCTCGTCTTTGACCTTTTAGCGAAGCTGCCCGAAGCAAGACCTTCTTCTTCTAAGGAGGTCATCGCTCGTGTACAAGCAAAATCAAAGGGGGAAAAAGGTAAGTCGGAGGCACAAGCGTCTTTCCCGACCTTTACTGTGAATACACAGACAACTGAAAAGAAGTCTTTATCCGAAGTAGAAATACCGCTTGCTGCTCCTCCTGACATGGGAGAGGAAAGTCCTGACTCAAGCGAATCCTCAAAATCTCCTGTAAAGACGATGCGAAGCGCGACGAGCGGCATTATCTTTCAAGAAAATCCAACGAGCGAGCAAATAAAGCTTCACGAGAGTAAAGTTCGTGAAAAAATGCATAGAAAAACCTCCGATGGTTCTACGGACTCATCGGATAAGAAAGGCAAGAAATACGACCCCGATCAGAAAGAATCGATTCGTCGACTCGAGCGAACGATATACTGGGTGCTGGGAATCGCGCTTATTGCGCTTTTGGGAGTTTCCTATTTACTCTATGTAAACTGGCCGCAGTTGCAGGAATTCGAACAGACTCGTTCTAGAAACTCTTCGGGCGCTTACTCGGGTGGTTCGACAAGCGATACTTACATTTTCACCAAGCATCAGTCTGGAGGCGGGGAGCCTTCAGCTGTCACCAGCTTCATTGCGTCTATCTTTTCGACGTCTGCAGAGGAAGTGGAAGCTATTAGATCGAAGCCACTGTCGCAGCAGAAAAAGCCGTCAGCACGAAAGGTTGTGCGTACTGATCGTTCTATCAAGCCCGTCGATTACTCCTATGATAAGTCATCCTGGTGGTCTTATGACAATGTCATGGCATATTTTTTTAGTGACTCAACTTCGGCATCAGAGGCAAGAAACGTCGCAGTGATATCAAAGGTCGAGCGGCCAGACGATAGCGCCTTCGATATTCCGTTCTATAGCGAGTCGAGAGACGTAGAACCCGTGAGACAGAAAACGGTAGAGAGCAGCAATCGATCGCGTTCAAGTCAACCGCAGTCTTTTCCGCCGCGTCAATCTTCGAGTTCGCTTCGGCGGGCGATGACGTTTTCACCACAGGCATTCCGCTCTCAGCATCCAGTTATTGGAGAGACGACCAGCGATGTGCGATTGCTGACTGAGGAGGAGCTTACCGGAATCGGCCAGGTGAGTCTGGACGATGACCTCCTTGAAGCTATGAGTGAGAAGCATGCTCTTCGTGAGAAGCAATTCGCGCTTAGTGTTCGTCTCAATAGCGTTGACTTTAGTGCAACGCAGAGGCGAAGAGAGTTGCAAGCTTTGAAGAATCGGGGGCAGAGGACGGCAGTCGCGGTCGCAGATGCGAATCGCCTACTTTCAAATGAACGCGCCGCGTATTTACGTTGGGCTCGAGTTGCGCGCATGTACCAGGGCGGCAAGGTGCTTGAGGCGGCTGAGCAAGTTGGCGCTGTAAGTGAAGATGTTCGTCGAAAGAAACAACAGTACGACGCAGTCTCTTTGAAGTACCGAAACGCTGTCGAGCAGAATCCAGAATCTTCTAAATCACTGGGCTCCGAGCTCCAGCGACTGAGGAAGGATTTGACCGAGTCTACCGGAAAGATAATCGACTGGAACTTGCGACAAGAGCTTCGCGATATGGTTCACCTGAGCTCCTTGTCCGATATGCTTGAGCAGCAATCGAATCGAATTGAGGAGCAAAAACGAATCTTCTCTAATGCCAAAGGCGAGTTCAGTGATGATGAGCGAGCCGAACTTGTCGTCTCGCGCGAAGAGATTGAGGCAGACTTATTTGAACTTGATGATACTCTGAGCGCCCGCGATGAGCGGATGCTGAGGAGAGCTTGGGCTCTTCGCTCGCTTGCGAACTCAAAATAGTGACGTTATTTTT
>QIGM01000290.1 GCA_003230795.1 bacterium | reverse complement strand
TTGAGGACGTTCTCGAGCTAGATAACGAGGAAGAGGATTTTGTGGAAGCTACACTTGTTGAGGCAGCGGAAGAGTTGGCTACTCCTGCGCCGAGCGAAACAGAAGTCTCCGAGCCGGAGCCGGAGATTAAGCCAGTAAAAGAATCTGTTCCAACGCCGAGTCCTCAAGAGACGGTTGCGCCGCCAGTGCCAGTCGAGCCGCAAACGGAGGAGAAGCAGGTACCGAGCGGTTACTATATTCAGCTTAAGGAATTTGAAAATGAGTCGGCGGCAAAGGATCTCGTAAAAAATTTCAACGGCACTAAGTTTCGCGCTTATTACGAAGAGAACGTCGTATTTGGTAAGACCAAGTATGTTGTATTTGTCGGGCGTTTCGAGAGTATGTTCTCTGCGATGAGTGAAGCAAAAGAAGTCGCGAAGGTTGCCGGAGTTTTTTCCAAAGTGACAACCGTTAAGCAGAAGTAGCTCTCAGGAAATCCCGCGCCCTCCCTCTGCGGTTAATGTCAATCCGAGCAATACTTCTTCCTCGCTCTGCTTGCGCAGGCTGGGTGATTCCCCGGTAGCACCGAAGGGAAGCCTTTACCGCGCCAGGGGCAAGGCCCCTCTTAGAGATTTTTTGCATGATTAGAATGCTTTAAGCACAGCTCAGAGCGCTAAAGCGCATAGTTTCACCCCGAGTCGATTATGACTGAACATGGCGAATACCTTTTAGCAGAGGCGATTCGTCGGGTGATCGAGTAACGTCACTCCACATTACCTTTACTGTGTGGTTTTTAGCGACGACCTGCGTGTGTAAACTCACCGCAGGTTGTCGCCATTTTTATACAGCAATTCAAAGCCTTCCTAGAACTCGTCAGAAGTCTCGTTTTTGTGGATGAACTTAAAGTATAATAGGATGGACGCAAATAGAGGGGATTGAGTGAAACTTTCCGAAATTATCCCGTGGGGACGAAACAAAGACGAATACGAGGCGATGTTTTCTCTGAGCGAGGAACACCGTAGCTTAAGCATTCTTGGAGCTGGCTCGTGTCTCGCGAGAGGTGCGGGTGTATCCTTTGCTCAGCAACAGTGGAGATGAAAGCCCGCATGTCGCGGAAGTCTGTGCCTATTTCCACGATTCGCTGGACCATCAGGTCTCACTTGCTCCGGTGCGCTACCAGTTCCAGAAGGGTGCAACCCATATGCTTGTACTCAGCCTAAATAACTCAGCAGATATCTCAGAAACGAATCCCTCCCTTAGCCGATAAATAAGATAGGAACTCTTCTAGAAGTCGGTAGCGAGTCGCCTAAATGGACCCCTCGGGATATTCCTCGGACGGTGCAAACGAGAATGGCTGAAACCGGCATTCGGCCTGACATTATAGACAGGGCTTAATCACAATATTCGCGGTGTGAGAGCGCACTACGACCACTACAACTATTACCCTGAGATAAAGTCAGCCTTGGAGACGTGGGCAAAAAGGCTCGACCAGATAATTTGCGAAGACGAAGAATCAAAGGTAGTGAGGCTCTATGCTTAGAACGAGCAGGCGAGCGCCAAGATTTATAACGTCAAAGTTTCCTCTATGAAGACACGGAAACGATCTCGCGTAAGAACCTTTGCGGGATCTTGAGCTTCAAGCAGCTCCCATTCAGCGCTTGCAGCATTTTCTATCCATTTGCTGAGATTCTTCTTTGCCCGCTGCCGCCATTTCGACGAGTGTTCTTGAGTAAGGGACGAGAGGTCTTGTAAGGCCGCTTGCGAAAAGCCCTCTAGTTGAGCACCGGTGTACCAAATACCGTAGAGATCCTTTGCCCGTTTCTCTCGGCTCCTTCGACGAGGGAAGGTTAATGCTTTATGAAACATCCAGGGCGCAGGTGCGACGACCCGTAAGTTGATTTTATCAGTTGCTGCGAATGAAAGCGGTGCTGCCAGACTCATTTCGATATACGAAAGTGGCTGGGCAGAAACACCGGCCACGACAATATTTTCCGTTTTGTGTGTTCGAGCTCTTGCGTCCGTGAGAAATTCTATCTCGATTTCCACCTTGGCTATAGTACCCACATAGGATTCAACCGGCGGTGTTTCGAGTGATTTCGTCTCATGGCGAAAATCCGCTTCGAGCAAGCGAGTGCTCAACTGTTCGGTGGTTATTGGCAACACACGGGGAATGATCATATCAAAATCTCTGGTGGCTGCCGGTTCCGGAACGGAGCTGTCAATTTGAGAAAAAAGGCAATGCCGATAGATGAGAAGCGCTACTCCCCCGCCGATAGCGATGTGCTCGGCAAAATCCCCTAGCAACTCTCCCAGCTCCTTCAGTAGTTCTTTAAAAGTCTCGGCATCCATCAAAGCGACTCGGCAAGTGGCTTAAGTACTTCGTGGCTTCGAATCAGGTGCTCAGCCTGTTCTATTCCTCGCAGCGGAAAATGGTACAGATCAAGAAGCGTAAGCAATGGAGAGCTTACCATAAGTTGGTCAATGAGTGATGAATTGTCAGTAACAATGGAACGGTAATACGGATCGATTAGAAGCACATCATAGCCTCGATCGATTGGTTCCAGCCGAAGGAGTTTTCTTAATGCCTCATGAGCTTTCTTGCTGTTGCAGTAAAGCTCAATAGTTTTAAGGTTGGTAAACGTGCACTTGTGCGCGCGCGAAGCTGCATGTAGAGCCAACGCCACGTCATCCCCTTTACTGTGCTTCCAATCTTGCAGTTTTCGTTCAATCTCTTCCATGGGGTAGCCGGAGCTGTAGTTGTAAAACCGGCACTTATCCACAATGTTGTAGTTCTCGAACCAGTCTCTAAGAAGCTGCTTCGGCTTTTTGAGGGTATAACGTTTGGCGGTTCTGATGCCTTGAGATTTTACGATTCCGGTATGCAGTAGTTCTGATATCACCCGTTGAACGAGGCCATGGCTTAGGCCGACGTCTCTTGCGAGCTCTCGAACACGGAACTCTCCGTCAGGTCTGGAGAGTAGATGGTGAAGCAGCAAGCCGGATCTATTCGCATAGACGTTGGTACGTCTGTTCTTAACAGAGGATTTGTTGCTCAGAAATTGACCTTTCATGTTGTCCACTATTATAAACTGTCCAAGTAAAAAGGGACAGAAGAAAACAGTGGACAGCTAACCACCAAACATTACTAGATAATACTAGAGTGCTAACCGAGAGAAGCCTCCTTCTAAGACGGTTCCCCTATAAA
>QIGM01000257.1 GCA_003230795.1 bacterium | reverse complement strand
CACAGACCCGGAACAACTAGCTTCAGCTTCTCAGCTTCAGCTCGTCTACGATCCGATGAAAATATCTAATGCTGTGCTTCTTCAAGAACTACCAAAAGAGCTTAGATTGAATTCATTTGGAGAATTCGAAATGTCGAAAATTCCAATCCGACTCTTCATTATTCCGCTGCCGACGGTGTGTTGGAATGTCTGGGCTTTGCTTCAGTTGGTGGGCTAGAGGATTAAGGCCCTTTAGCCGTTATAAGGATAGCCGCGTACTGTTTCGGATGAATCGCTAGTATCAGCTTGCTTGCGAAGTGTATATGGAAAAAGAGTTGCTCTAGGTACTGCCTCACGCTTGAATTCTTCACTGAAACTTCGCTTTTGCCTTTTCATAGACACCTCCGTAGTATTTCTCACTACTTTTTGCGGTGTCCGTCAAATCGGGGGAGGGTCACCCTGAGTTGCTTTGCTTAGGTTAAACGCATTGAGCGATATCGATCTGATGTGTGAAGTATTCGCTATCCTCTACTGCTTCACTACGCTCGCCTGCGTATATCAAGACCGGCCTAATCGAAGTATATTTCGGTCGCTTTAATACTCGTATTTTCTCCTTCACTTCGGTGATTACTGAGCTCGCAATAGATTTGCGAAATTTCATCTCACACAGGTACAAGGTGTCGTGTTTGGTGTGTATGAGTAAATCAATTTGACATGCCTTTGGGGTTTTCTTTGTTTTGCGTTGAATATAAGGGGCAATACTAATTATGCTATTTGGGTCGATACCGAGCTTGTCGACAATGAGAGGAAGATTACTATTGATAAGATTTTCAAATTGTAGCCCCATGATACTACGCCAAGCCGGTAAATTTTCCAGCGAAATATGCTGATATATTCCCTTTTTAATTTCTTCTTTACGCGGCTTGATGCAGCGCAGATAGAAACGTAGATAGTTATCTCGCAGCCTGAACCTACTGATTCTAGATTGTCCCCCTTCAATTCGGAAACTATAATCTCGCTCGACAAAACCCGAGAGGACCAGTTCTTCCAGGCGAAGTGAAATAGTTCCATTATTGGCTGTTTTTAGTGACTCTGATATTTCTGTAAATGTTCTATGGCCAGACTCTAGTGCTAAGATCAGCTCATGATACTTCGGGGAGCGCTTTGGGAAGCTGCTTGAAAATATCCTATCGAACTCGTCGAACAATAAACCCGCCTCATCAAAACAAAGAGATTTGATGTTTTCTTCAGCACTCAGCCTTGGATCTATTTCTTCTAAATAGCGAGGGATACCGCCAGTGACTGCTAAGAGCTTTAATTTTTCGAAACCTGATACATGTTCAGCTTGGCTTTGCCAGAATGATTTGCATACAGAGAGTGGTAACTCTCTTAGGGTAATGCTCTGAGAAATGCGACCAACGAAATTGGTATCCTTGAGAATATTTTCCTGAATCCATGAAGAAACGGAACCGCACAAAACAAGTATAAGATTGGGGTTTTTTTTAAATCCTATATCCCAGGCTATTTTAAGTTTTCCGCAGAAATCTTTATCATGGCTCCCCATCCAGGATATCTCGTCTAAAAGTATCACGACCTGGCCTTGAGTAGTTTGGCTTGCCAGAAGGGAAAATGCTTCTGACCAGTCTGCTAGAGTCACTCTAGGAAGAGAGAATTGCTGGTGTAGTTGAAAGCTGAAATTTTGAAGTTGATCTTGATTGCCCATATTCTCCCTTGGGCCAAGACCTTGAAACTGGAAAAAATTTTCTGCACGTAAGCCAAATTGCTCAATCAGAGAGCTCTTGCCTATGCGCCTTCTTCCTTTGCAAACAACAAGCGAGGCTGATTTTTTATCAAATAGCTTATTCAGGCTGGATAACTCAGACTCTCTTCCTATGAACATAATGCACCAAATCTAGCAGTAAATCACCTTTTCTCCCTATACTTTCAAGAATACAGCTATATTTGGTAGAAGTAAAACGATTTTTCGCTCTTTACTGCTGCTTGCTCAGGCGCCTCAGCAAGGGGATACAGCAGCACAGCATGTAGATTTTCCATGTGAAAAACCTAAAGTGCTGAGCTGCTGAGATCTTGGGAGCCAAAAAGAAGCTACCTTGATAAGGGCAGGCTGGTCATCCAAACGTGCTTAGTAGGAACTAGAATGCCCTCTTCTGCGAACCCGGAAATATTCCGACAAGACAGCTTCTCGAATAGTTTCTCGCGTATCACTCGTAATAGAGTGAGCAACGTCGCAGTACAATTCTTCCCTATCGTTACCGCTATCAACATCAAGAGGAGTCTCTTGACACAATTTCGCACCGCATTGATTGCAATAAAGAGATCTCTTTGCATTCTTTGTTTCACACGCTTCACAATGCATCATCAATTTTCGTGATGGCATACTAACAAACAAGCCGTTTCTTCCGTCGATTATTTTCAAGTCGTGGACTGCAAAATCACCATCAAGTACAATCTCGGCAAAAGCGCGAAGCCCACTCAACTTTACCTCTTCCGCTAGTTTAATGTACACCGTCGTAACTTGCATGAGAATTCTCCATTTGAAGCATCTCGAAAGTAAGCATCTCATCCATAAAACGAAGCTCCTATACCAGTACAAAGAATGCAGAAAACCATTTCTAACATGCTGTGCAGGCTGCTTAGCTCTACGGCACTTGCCGGCAGAGCTAAGCATAAACCTGCGATCAAAATGTACTCAAGGAGGAACGTAAGAAAGAGCTAGTGCATACAAGCGAAAAAACGGAGGCACATAGCAGACAGGGTAGCTAGGGAATAAAAGAAAAGCAAATATATATAGCGTATTATAGAAGAAACATAGGTGAAAGAAAAGGCCGCGACGAAGCTTAATATTGCTTTGAGGTTCGCCACTATTCTGGACACCAGTGCCTCATAAATCAGCAGTCTTAGCGTTTGTGCTAAACTGCTTTTATGAGGAGAGACCGATGGGTAAACGAATAAGTGACTCAATAAAAGGAGAAGCTCTAAGTGCTGAAGCAGAAAAATCGCTGTATCTGAAGATTAAAAAAGTTTTCGTTGAGAGCCAGGAGAGCTACGGTGTTCCTAGGGTCTGGCGGCGCTTACTTCGTCTGGGAGTTAGTTGCAGTCGCGGGCAAGTAGGACAAATAATGAGTAAAAATGGACTGATTTCTGTGCATGCTCGTCGAAAAAAGAAGTTTGTTGTTACTACAGATTCTTCAGA
>QIGM01000501.1 GCA_003230795.1 bacterium | reverse complement strand
GTTAAAACGAGAGCGCAGTCCTGGATTAGAATCGATGAACTCTTGCATGTCTTCAGGATAACCTGCTACGATCACAATGAGGCGTTCTCGGTAGTCCTCCATCCGTTTCACCAATGTGTCGATGGCCTCTTGGCCAAAATCATTTTCTCCACCGCCGAGTAGGGCATAGGCCTCATCGATGAACAATACGCCATCCAAAGCTTTGCGGATGACGTCGTCTGTTTTTTTTGCGGTATGTCCCACAAACTGTCCGACGAGTCCTAAGCGGTCAGTTTCTACTAAGTGCCCTTTTTTGAGTAATCCTAGAGATTGAAAGATTTTTGCCAGGATTCGAGCAACCGTTGTTTTTCCGGTGCCAGGGTTTCCTGAAAAAACCATGTGCAAAGACATTTCTAAGGTTTGCAGTTTCAACTTTTCACGGGCTTTCTGCACCTTGATATAGCTAGCCAGTTTGTTGACTTCTTTTTTGATTTCGTCGAGCCCAATGAGTGAATTGAGTCGCTCTAGGCAGACTTCGGTGCTTTCTACTTGCAGATTTTCACTGCTGGCTGAAAAATATTCGTCATCGATATCTTCGGTGAGGTCATTGTTAGGATCGCCTTGGATCCATGAGATGATCTGTGCGGCGCGTTCATTATCTGGGAGCAATTCATGGGCGAGGTTTTCCAAAAACATTTCCTCCTCATAATTGATTGAGCCATCCGCTAAAGCCGCTCCAGCAGCGATGCGGAACAGGATGTCTCCCCATCTGGGGTATTTTCGTCCATACTGGATGGCGGCTAACTCATAACTAGGCTGGGCCATGACCCTGCCATCGAGCAGGCTTTCGTGAGCGACAGACCAGTCCAGGTTTCTGCCCACAGCTCTGGAGTAGAGTTTTTCATCATTGTTCAAATGACCGTCGATCCTAGTGGATAAAAACAAGATGAGGCGCAATTCGTAATCGAGGTCAAAAGCAGCTACGCCTTCTTCTTTGGAAAGCCTTTTGATTTCAGTGCTTATTCCTTGCGAACAGCGATAGGCGATAGCTTCAGGCATAGGTAAGTTCCTCCGTGTGGTGAGCGTTTGGATTCAGTATTTGAGTGCCAGAAGGGCTTCGAGAAAAAGAAGTTAAGCTGACTTTTTCAGCTTGGAAGCGTTTTGCAATATGCTCGCTGACTTGATCGGCGATTTTCACCTTACCACAGGTGAAGACATCTACCGCTGCGTAACCACTCTCCGGCCATGTGTGGATGGTGATATGGCTCTCCGCTATTACCACGACTCCGCTTAGCCCCTGTGGGGAGAATGGGTGAAAGTGCGAGGATATAATCGTCGCTCCACCGTCAGCAGCCGAAGCGAGTAGCAGTGCTCGCACCTGCTCAACAGAATTTAATAGATCGAAAGAACAGCCGGTGAGTTCCATCAATATATGCCTACCTGATGGGCTGTGAATGTCAGCGGTGTTTGTCATGGTTTAGTTAAAGTGAGGCATTTCCTCCCAGTTATCTTCAGCTGCGCTGTTCTTAAGCACCTTTCGATTATCAAAAGAACGCGTCGCTGGAGATCAGGTACATTGAGACTCGCAGGGATAGATTTATTCCCCTGTGCGCTTACTGCCACTGTTCATTTTACTTTTCAGCGCATCGAGCTTGGCTTGCACACTAGGGTTGCCGGCGGCGCTAACGCTTTTAAACTCTTCCTCCAAGCTATCGCCACTAGAGCTCGCAGCAGCCATTTCCTTGGCGGCATCGGCTTCATAAGATTGCCGTTCAGCCTTGGCTTTCATGCGAGCCATGAGGTCATCTGCCGTATGATCGTTGCTGATACGAGCTTTAGCTTCGTAGATGTCTTTTTTGACTTGAGCGGCTTTGCTCTGCGCGATGATGAAGTCTTTATTTCTTTTGAATTCCGAGATTTGATTCTCCATTTCTCGCATTTCAGTTTTGAGCTCATTCACAGAGTCTCGTTGACTCTGCCAGCTAGGAAGCAGCGCGTTAGCCTTTTGTTCGTGCTCGGCGGCTCTTTCTAGCGCTTTGACCGCGAGATCTTCGCGGTCTGCCCGCATGGCAGCTTCGGCTTTTTGTTCCCAGTTGAACTTCTCAGATTTTTCTTTTTCGAGCTGCGCTTTGCTTTGACGCTCTGTTGCGATGCACTGTTGGATCGATTTTTTAGCTTCGCGGATTTGTTTTTCTTTATCGCGGATAGCTTGATCGAGCATCAGCTCGGGTTTTTCTAGTTTATCGACAGCTACATTGACAGAAGCCTGACCGATTTTGAAAATGCGGGAAAATATACTCATGTTATTAGTTGGGTTAAAGGTGTTATTTAGTGATGCTGGCGAAGAGGCTTTCAGCTCGATCGACAGCTAGTTCCAGAGCGTCAAAGACAGATAGCAGTTCGCTGTCGTTCATGTCTTCGGTCTCGCGGCTCTCCACTAGCACCAAGCGGTGATCCTCTGGGTTACTCGTATCCATGCCGAAGCTGACAGGCAGGATTTCGGTGTTGAGATCCAAGATCTTCAGAAGTAAATCTTGGCTGACGATTTCAGAAATATTACCTAGATCGACTTCGTAAAAAATATGATTGTCGCTGATTTTCAGGAAAACGGGCAATTCGCTATCGCGCTGCACACGCAATATGTCGTTGCCCAAATCGTCTACCGTGAAACCGTTTAGTTCTAGAAAATAGGGCAAATCCTCGCTGCGTTGTAGTTTTATTTTGATGCTCATTGTTTTAATGCGAGTTGTTTAGCTCGCTGGTGTTGTTTGTTTCGAAGAAATTAGTGATTGCTCCAGAGTTTGGTAGTTGTGTTGGTCTGGAGTGAGCAAAAGCAGTTGATCTGCGCTTTCTATTAGTAGGGCCTGCGTGGAACTGAAGTGAGTCTGACCATTGCGGACAAGGCCGAGGATCTGGATTGGGTCAGAGTGGTTGAGCGCGGCGATTTGTATGGATTTCAGAGATTGTCCGATAAGTTGGCTTGGCACTAGGTAGAACTCTGAGCCAAATTGATAGGAAATGAGTTGGTCGAAGATATCACTCAAACCCGGGTTGTAAATTTCCTGAACCAGCAGGTGATCGGATATGCCCTCTGTAGCAACGATGCCAGAGGCACCCACTTTCTCAAGAAGGTCGCGGTTGTTCCTGTCCACCAATTCTAAGGTTAGTTGTTGAGGACGGGCGATCTCGAGTTTCGCTTGAGCCATTTTCACTAC
>QIGM01000348.1 GCA_003230795.1 bacterium | reverse complement strand
GGGTAGCGTTTAAGGCCTGGCTTCGATTCGGCTACCGATTACCAACAGATAACGCGACGAAGATTCGAAGAGCATACGCTTCCTTCGCTTCCCTGCTTGCCGATAGCGGGCTTGCTCGACTCGACGGCGAGACCCGAAACGAATACGCAGAACGTCTAAGCGCCGAAGTCTCAATTTCAGCAAGCCGTATCACCAAGCTGTTAGAGACCCTGTCCTACCAAGGCACAGTCCCTGCTGAAGATGTACGATTTGTAGAAGAAGCCTTGCTTGACGTGGAGCGCTCCTACGACGAACGTTACTCTCGCATACGTCGCGCGCTAAGCTTTTTTAGTCCTGTTTCGATTACGCGGTGGCGCACATGGTAGTGAGCACAATGCGACGAATCTTTTTGTATCTCGTTCTTTGCCTCCTTGCTTGCCTCCTTGCCGCACCAAGCCAAGTGCTCGCACAAGTCGGTGCAGAAAACTCCTCGCAACTCGACTCGCTTGGAACGGGCTCTGATAAGAGCCTTTCTTTCGATTCGCTTCTAGAGGAGTCTCGACTGCTCCTTAGCGGTGGCAGACCAATCGATGCGCGAGCAAAACTACAACAGGCCTTAGCACTTCGACCGAACGATTACCGCCCTCATATGTTGTTAGGACAGTATTATCTTTTCAACGTCGCACACTTCAAGCTTGCCTATCGCTACCTCAAAACTGCCGAGAAGCATTTCAGTACTGTGTACGGAAGTGACCTAGACGGAAGTCTCTCCACCCAAGTCGGCGGCGAACACGCTATGCTGCTTTATCTTCTTTCCGAAGCAGAACTTAATCTAGATCGTTATCAAGCCTCACTCGACACCCTGGATCGTTTCGAAAAACTCTATTGGTTAGATTGGTACCCCGGAACTCGCGCCTGGGTGTTAATGAAACTCAAACGCATCGATGAGGCTATTAAGGTTGCCCAATCCGGACTAACTCGCCAAGCAGACCCAAGACGAACTTGGAACATTTTAGGGATACTGCTTTCAGTAAAAGGCAATAGAGAGCTCTCCCTCCACGCCTTCCAGCAAGCGATCAAGACAGAACTATCAATTATGGGTTCTGGAATGATCGCAACGCCGCTTAATAATGCCGGCGAAGTATACAGAGAAATGTTCCAAGACGCTTATGCTGAAGGCTCTTGGATGCGTGCAGTTCGGCTACCCGATGGTTGCGAGCACGTACTTCCAAGCCTCAATTTAGCCACACTCTACATTGACCAGACGCGACTATTTCAGGCCGCCAGAGTGCTTAAAGACTTTGAGTCCTGCTTCGCTGCTGATTCCCTGAGAAAGGACACAGAACACCGCGCTCTACTCGCACTTGCGCGGGGAAAAATAGCGCTCCACAGCAACAATCTCGATCAGGCGCTCGAATTCATACGACAAGCGGCTGAAGAAGAGCAGTGGTTTGGGAAAATTGGCACGAACCAGAACGACGTTGCCTTCGCTGCTAGTGTTGCTTTTGCACAGGCGCTCGATGCGCAAGTAGTGGCGATTTCAGACCGCGAATACGAATCAATCACAGAGGAAGTTCAAGCGAAGCTGCAAATCCCTTTTCTTAAGCTTCGCTCTTGGTGGCTCAATCGCCAGGCAAGACGAATTGCGCTTGAAGAGTTAGACGACTTCGAAGACCTCTTCGTTCGCAACACTGACGCGATGGTCGCCTATCCCACACTAGGCACTGCGCTCGCTGGCTTCAACACCAGATCGCTCCGCAAGCGAATAGAACGAATGATCGAAAGCGACACCCGCAAGCCGGCCCACGACTACTATCGCTTGTACCTAGCCGAGAACCTTCTCGCTCATGGAGAGCTGGAAGAGGCGAAGACTATGCTTGAGACATTGCTGACAAACTTTCCAGTCAACCAGCGTCTCGCCCGAGCTGAGGTCCTCTCGAATCTTCTTTTAATCCAAAGAGAGGAAGATTCTTGGTTCTCCTCTTCTTCCTCTGAGAACGAAAAGCTGAGAGTCGAACGTAGCAACACTCTTTTCTCGCTCCTGCCCTCACACCTTAGATTCAATGACCTACCTCTACCGGTTATTGTAGAAGTAAGCGCTACTGACGATAATGCCAGAGGCGCGCTCAACAATATTGCTCAGTCTCTACTCTCAAAACGCTTCGAGAAGCTCTCCGACAAAAACACTACGCGTTATTCGCTGGCTATTACCGCAGCGGCGAAAACCGCCGGTAGTAAGTACCCAGTGTCGATTCACTTAGTGGATCGACAGTCAAAGCGTCAGATCTTGGTTGAGACAGCCGATGTATCTGCCGATGGCAATGGTAGCGTTAGTTTGATAAATAGTTTTATTGATAAAGCATTCGCCCATCGAATCGACCCGACAAGCGATGTAAGCCCCAGTGTGCCACTACTTGAAGGAATTCTCTGATATGAGCGAGGAAGCAATCCAGACCGTTCAAACTCTACGCGAAGCACTTTGTCAGGTTATCCGCGGACGAGAAGACACGATTAAGCTGGTCTTGACCGGTCTTATTGCCGACGGTCACGTCTTGATTGAGGATTACCCCGGTTCTGGAAAGACAACCTTAGCGAAAGCGCTCGGTCAGTCGATTGACTGTAGCGGGAGCGAACAGGCGCAGGAAAATATTCTCGCCTTTCGCCGAGTTCAGTTTACGCCCGACCTACTACCATCCGATGTCATCGGAGTGAATGTATTTGAGCCTAAGAGCGCCACCTTTCGTTTTCTACATGGTCCAATTTTCGCTCACGTTGTTCTTGCTGATGAAATCAACCGCACAGGACCGAAAGTTCAAGCCGCATTCCTTGAGTGCATGGCAGAGCGCCAAGTAACGATTGATAACGTCACCTACCCGCTTGATGATTTATTCTTTGTCATGGGAACTCAGAACCCCCTCGACCTCGCAGGCACCTACCCCTTACCCCTCGTGCAATTGGATCGATTCCTACTGAAGGTTCCGATGAAGTACGTCAGCGCTGACACCGAGCTTGAAATTCTTCAGCAATCAGATGACATCGCTAGAATCTCAGAAGAAATTAAACCCTGCGTCACTCGCTCTCAAGTTCTCGCAGCTCGCGTTGCGGCAACGAAAGTTACTATCCAGCCGAGCCTGCTTCAGGCAATCGTTGATATTGTGCAAGCTTCTCGGCAGAGCCCACTACTACAGTTCGGCGCATCGACTCGCGCCGCTCTC
>QIGM01000182.1 GCA_003230795.1 bacterium | reverse complement strand
CTCTGGGAAGAATACTCATGGTTCCGTGCGCAGCACGTTCGCTCGAGCAAGTAGCTTTATCCACATGCTGCTGCTTAACCGAAGCCTCTACTGCGCGAAAGGAGTCCACGCCAACCGCCAGAAAGTGGCGTGAGTTTTCTAAGCTACCGCTAACGCAAGCAGTGAAGCGAGCCGAGCGGTCAGCGAATGTATCGTGATCTATAATTCTTAATTCACTCTTCGCGGAAAGATGTAAAAATGAGATCGCTTGAGAGTCGGGAAGTGGGGCAAGTCTTTTTGACGTAATGCGAAGGAAAGGAGATTTGGAGGGGTTCTCGTGCACTCTCACTGTAGCGAATCCGAACCGTGTGTGTGCTCGCTCGACGGAATCCGTCACAAGTTTTCTCACTTTGATGAGCGCAAGAGTTTTTCGGGCATGTAGATGGAGTGCGTACGTGTGCTTACCCACCGTGTGAACGGTTTGGAGTATGGGGGTCAGGCTCATCCCTAGTATGCCGAGAGCGAGAAGCAATTCGAGTAACAGGCTTCCCCCGTTCTGCGCGGTAGTAGGTGCTTTAAACAGTCCCATCATGGGGAAGGGGCCATGGGTATAAAGATTCTGCTTTCCAGCGAGGATTGTCTCGAGATGACTGTCTTGAGTGTGCATTCTTGGAAGAGCATCGTGTCTGAATTTTTCGGGGCGAATGAGCAGTCAAGTTGATGTATATCAGCGAGACGGCTTGAATGGAGTGCTGCCAAGCGTGCTTCTTGATGGCTAAGATATAGTTCGAGCAATTCGCCACTTTGCTTCCAATGTTTAGCGAAATGTAGAGTTGAGCTTAGGGTAGCCGCGGTGAGAACCGTGAGAATCGTTAAGGAGCTGAGCACTTCGAGCAGTGAAAAGCCATCCTCGCTGAGTCGAAATTCTCTAGCATTCATATCGAACAGCTCCTCGTAGTGCTTGAAATATGCGGCAGGTTCCACCCCCGTCCACACTGAGAGTGATACTGCCCGGAGTAGCGATTCCGCTCTCTCTGTATCGAGCCGTCTGACTTGCGTTTCTGCCTTGTCCGAATCGTGCGGTGCGGATCTGGATTTTTTTCGGCAAAGAATAAATTATCTTACCTGAGGTGTCGACAATGAGTCCGCCAGCACTGATGAATGCAAGACTTCGTTCTCGATGTTCGAGTAATGAGAGAAGGGATTCTCTCCTCATGAGACGTACTAATTCATGCGTTTCTCGTTTAAGGCTAGCGCCTGATTGCCCTGAGCCTTGAGAATATGTAGAGCCTTGAGAATATGCAGCGAGGAAGAGGATTGAAATAATCGCAGAGTATAAAAGAACTTCAGCAATAGACATTGAAACTTGCTCGAGTACCTAAGATCAGATTTGTCACACCGATAGTAATCGCGCGATGGAGCGAGAAGTTTCCTAGATTATCTGACTGGGTTTTGAGTTTGCGGTTAGGAGTTCTTCGGGTCGATAACGGCTGGTTGGGTTTTGTAAAAAACTAGGAGTTTAAACAATCCCACGTTTCGGTAAGCCGCCAGAGAGTTTTGGTAGCGTTCGATTGATCAAGCCAACGACAAGTCGGAAGATTTTCCTCGCTTCCAGAGCTAATGGTCGATCCATGCCGCAGTCACTGTAGAGAACTACCGGGGATTCGTTATCAATTTTTATTGGTGAGATAGCATATGATGTTATTCCGAACGGAGAAATTGTGTCGTTCATATGCTTTGAGTTGAACGACTTGATTTGGGTTAAGCAGAGGGCGAGAGGAGAAAGAGGGTCGACCACTGCGATCGTATCACCATTCGCGAATCCTTCACCAACCGCAGTATGAATATCTGCGGTTTCTCTTTCTTTTGTTAGAGTAATCAAAGCTGCTCGGACAAAAGGACCATCCGAGATTAGTAAGCTCATGAGTCGGGTCAAGAGCTCGTTCGCTGTCTTGCACTCATCGCACAGAGTTGTGATCATGTTAAGAACGGTTCTAGCGTCGTCACTTAACTTTTCCGTTTGTTTTGCGATTTCGTCCTGCTCGGGCTCGATAAAGTTTGTCGGCTGGGCAGTGGGATCGTATCCGCCGAATCCACGTTTGGTGAGAATCAGTGTAGGGGCAGTGCGCAAACTCTCACTACGTTTTAAATGAACGCGTTGTTTGCTCGACGTTCCGCTTGTTGTGGCGAGCGGGGAGAGGGATGGAGCCTCTGTCTCGTTCTCTTCTTCCTCTGAGTTGCTCTCCTCGGAACCTTTCGAACCCTTAAGTTTTCCTCGCAAGGCTTCTGCGACTTCTTCGTAAATATCTTGATACTGTGCGTCACTTATCTTGAGAAGGCGTAGTGAACTGTTTGATGGAAGCGTTTGGTTAGGAGCGTATTTCTCCCAACGGTCCGTCGCCCAAGCCTCAACTAGCTCCACACTAGAGTTAACGATAAAGCGAAGGGAAGCTTGGCTCGTGGTTTTGCATTTAAGTTCTCTGTCGAGTCCGTAGAATAGCTCGGTTGGAACCCCGTGTGACCTGAGATACTCGAGCATTATCTTATGGATATCGAATCCGAAGTCTTGCTGAATTCTATACGCAATCGAAGTTCGCTTTCTTCCCTGACTGAGCTCGACATAGTCTTCGCCCAAATAGGCGCAGGCTATTAAATAGTTCATATACGTCATCAGTCCAGCGGTCTGTGTCATCTCCGTGACGTCGCGTTGGATCTTGTTTGAAATCACAACGCACACAAGAGAGATTTTTCTTGTAAGAGCTCGTATTGATTCGAACTCCCGACAGACCTCGGGGTCTTCAAACGGATCTCTTGCAGCGAGTGAGTCGAGCGTTTCTACGATCGTCTCAGAACCTAGTCGGATGACAGCATTTTGGATGGTAGTAATCGAAGGACGTTCGCCGCTGTAAAACGTTGCGTTTGCAGTTTTCAGCAGCTCCAAGGTGATTACTGGATCTTGCGCAACGGTGGCAGTGAGTTTACCAATTCGGATATTTCTATCCCCAGCGAGTAGTCTCGCTTCTCTTAGAACAGAGGACTCAGCCGGAAGCTGAACATGTTTAGGGCCACGTCGAGTTACAGTCTCTTCTTCTTCGAGCTGATCGTCTTCGAGACTGATTGGTTCGTCCTGCATTCCTTTATCCGCTTCGTTGCCTGCTTCAAACATCGCTTGTTTGAATAAACACTGCTAACCCCTAAGGCATCGACAATATTGGGTTT
>QIGM01000455.1 GCA_003230795.1 bacterium | reverse complement strand
AGATGGTAGACGTTATCGAACTGATGCTCCTCAAAGAGCTTATCGATGAGCTTGCTATCAAGAATCGAACCTTCAACAAAAGTCGCACCTTCCGGAACGTTCTCTTTAAAGCCACCACTGAGGTCATCAAGCACGACTACTTCCTGTGCATCCTCAAGCAGCTCATGAGCAACGTGTGCTCCAATGAACCCGGCACCACCTGTAACTAAATTCTTGATTGCCATCCTTTTCCTACCATAAAGATGCTTCTACTAGTCGCTTACCCAAACGTAAGACATTCGGCTGCAAATATTAGCACAAAAACACGGGAAAACCGATAAGGTTTTTCTCCACTGAAGGATGTTGTAAAAGCAAGGGGCTTTATCAAATCAAAGAATTGTCGCGACGCTACACGCTGGCGGAAATTTCTTTTTCAGATGACTATACCCCGGATAATGAGCAAAACTATCGCACTTATTGTTGGCACTCGACCTGAAGTGATTAAGCTCGCGCCGCTTTACCGTGAGCTGGAGGCCAGTTCCTACTTCAACGCGGTGCTCATCGCGAGCGGACAGCATCAATCTATGGCGAAGCAAGCTTTTCGTGCGTTCCAGCTTGAACCGCATACTGACTTAGGGTTGATGGATGAGAATCAGACTTCCAACTCTTTTCTAAGCAAGCTGCTCGCCTCACTCCCCGAAGTTCTGGAGAAGCATAAACCTGACCTTGTGGTCGTGCAGGGAGATACTACCACCTCGCTCGGCGCAGCAATTGCAGCCTTTCATTTACAGATTCCCGTCGCTCACGTTGAAGCAGGTCTTAGAACCGCTGACTTAGCATCTCCGTTTCCAGAGGAAATGAACCGCAGCGTTATTTCACGAATCGCAACGCTTCATTTTGCACCAACACAAAGAGCGATGGAAACCCTTGCTGCTGAAAAAGTTGCGGGTGATAGCTTCATGGTTGGGAACACCGCCGTTGATGCAGTGTTATGGATGAACGACTTGCTCGAGTCAGGCGCCGTCAAATCGACTGCGAACTTAGAAAGCCTTAAGGGACCTTCAAATCAAAGGTTAGTGCTTGTCACTGGCCACCGAAGAGAAAATTTCGATCAGGGTCTTGAGAATCTTTGTAGCTGCTTATTGCAGATGCGAGACGAAGTAGAAGATATTCATATTGTCTATCCAGTACATCTTAATCCAAGAGTACAGGATGTAGTGCGAACACGTCTTAGCAAACAAGAAAGAATTACGCTGTGCGACCCCCTGGATTATCCCAGTATGGTCGAAGTACTAAAATCAAGCTCACTCGTGATCACCGACTCTGGTGGAATTCAAGAAGAAGCTCCGAGCTTTGGTAAAAAAGTGCTCGTGACGCGAAGTTGCACCGAGAGGCAGGAAGCTATTGCTGCTGGAACCGCGACACTCTGCCCACTGGATTCTCCGCAAGAACTCCTCGCCACTGCAAAAGCGGCGCTTCTAGAGGAAGGCACACTAAGCGGTATCGACAACCCTTTTGGCCAAGGGGATACCTCAAAACAAATCGTTGAGATTCTTGCGCGACAGCTTTAGCGAGAACTCTGACTAAGAGAAACGTCCTAGCTTAGATTCTAGATGTGCTACGAGTGTGTTCACGCTTGCTTGTGTTTCATGTCGCGCCGCTTGCTTCTTTGCTCGCTGAATAAGTGCTGCCGCTGCGTCTTGGTTTTTAAGCACCTCAGCCAATTCACGTAATTTATTTGCTAAAGAGCTTGGGTCAGCAGCACGCGCCAAATAACCAGTTTGCCCATCGATTACTAAATCAGAAATACTGCCGACGTCGGTGGCAACAACAGGAACACCAAGAAGCATCGCCTCGGTAATCACGGTCGGCACACCATCACTGTCGCCATTTTCTGCTACGATACTTGGCACGAGCAAGGCGTCAGAGTCGCGTAGCTGAAGTAGAGCCTCTGAATGAGGCAGCATGCCAGTAGCAGAGATAAAACTGAATTGCTTCGTGTATTCCTGCAAGGCCTTCCCTTCAGCACTACCTTCATCCCCGCCGCCGATAATGTTGTAGCGAACCTTATACTGATTGAGATGAAGAAATCGCATCGCGTCAATACCGCAATAGAACCCCTTCTTAGGAACCGAACGACCAATGCTGCACACCACACCTAGCTCTTTCGGTGGAAGCTCTCTCGCTTCTGGAAGGCCTTCCTTTGGAACGCTGTTTGGAGTAATCAACAGCTTCTCTTCTGGCACTGTGCACCAGCGAAGATAGTCACGGTGATACGTTCCCTCAACGGCAATGGTTACACATTGAGGGTGTGCACCTAAATCTCTTAGCTCTTCCGGCTCTAGGCGATTACCTCGTCGCCAAATATCCGCAGCATGCACACTGCAACCAAAGGGAATCTGCAACTCCTCAGCGAGAGGACGAAGGATTCTCCAGGCCTCTGTTGACCAGGGTGCGTGCAAATAGTCGGGACTACGCTTCTTAATCTCTTGATACAAAGCGAGGTAAGGATCTTTCGAATCGCGGGGGATTTCGAACACTCGATCCGCGAAGTCGATACTTGCCAACTGCTCATGATTAGCCTGAAGGCAAATAACCTCAACGCAATAGTCTCGCTGAAGAAGCTCGGCGATCTCGGCCTTTACGAAGGTCTCGGTATGGTTAGGAAAACTCTGCTGAAAATAAATTATCTTTTGGGGCATGCACCAATACTATCTCTCGTTCAAGAGAAAGCGCTACTACCAAAAGTTCCTCCTGAATCTCACTCAAGAATACTTTATTGTTAATAGCTTACATTAGATTGCTCTGCAGCTTGTCTACTTGCTCGGTCGTCAGTTCTCCAGGAGACCCCGCAGCGCCTGATTCGGGACTCTCTGAGGTCACATAGGCCTCGAAATCAAACTCGAGCTCCCATCGATGCTGCACAGCTACAATCTTGAACTGCGCTTCTCTCCTACCCTTTGCAACCCAATCACTGCGAAACGTTTGAAAGGTCCCTGATTGAAGCACTCCGATCGAAAGGGGTCGAAGTCGCCCGCTCTTTCTCTTATCGGCATACTCCCTATTGAGCTCACACATTACTTGATCTAACTCTCGGGCGTAGCCACCAAGAAAGATGTTCCTCAGAAGGCTGATAGTAAAGGCGATATCCTCCGCGACGCTCATCGGCGACCATGAAGAAGAAAGTCGAGCGTAGTCTATACTTCGCTTCGAGGCGATCGACCGCACGAACAACCTGATACTCCGATACCTTCTCTCCTGTAATATTGGTCACACCGGTTCCCTTCTGCACAAACTGCAGTCTCGGAACTTGCCAAAAAAAGCCTACGACTTCGAGAATATCGTTCATATCGTAACGAAGTAAGCCATCAGCAGTTGTTACTATTACGTAATACTGCTTACCCTGTTCCAACTCAGAAAGAGAAAGCGTGTCGCTTGAATTCGTCGAGTGACATATCTCGACGCAAACCAAAATGTAAACCAATCTGTGTCTGGCAGTATCGAGCAAGTAATCGCTT
>QIGM01000072.1 GCA_003230795.1 bacterium | reverse complement strand
AAAGTTGAAGATATTGCGACAGCAGTATCGGAAGAGTTCCGCACTCTCTTTCCTCACGGTAACGAGATTAGCGGAAAGAAGATTGCTCTAACAGCAGTGAGTCGGCAAGTTGCCAACTACCTGTCTGTTTTTCGGCTCGTAATCTCGGAGCTAATTGGTCGCGGCGCAGAGGTCGTAGTTGTCCCTGCCGTTGGTTCTCATGGTGGAGAAACATCTGAGGGCAAAATTAGCACACTTGCGAACTACGGCATCACGGAAGAGAGTATCGGCGTGCCGATAAACGCGCGCGTAGATACCACTCTCGTAGACACCGTCGACGGAGTGGAGATTCATTGTGTGAACTCTGTGCTTAATGACGTTGACGGCGTGTTCCTATTTGGCCGCGTTCGTCGCCATTGGGATATACGTTGGACAGCAGATCTTGCTAAATCGCTTGATTGCTTTCCGTTAGAAAGTGGCATCGCTAAGCTTTTCCTTGGTCTGTCTATGCTTAACGCCAAAAAGCTCCATGAGCACGGAGAGAAACTTGGTTGGGCAATACAGAAGGCCGCAAGACGCTTACTTCTTGAGCCAAGCGTAAACGTAATCGGCGCTCTTGCAGTCGTCGATAACGAGGAAGAAGAGACGGCAATCGTGAAGGGAATACCCTTCTCGATTGAGCACGGAGATTCGGGAGTGGATCGATTTTTCGCGAACGAATATGAGATTCTCAAGCGCTCGCATCGCTTCCTCCCCTGTCTGCCGTTTGCTGACGTGGACTGTGACCTGCTTTATCTTCATTACTTTGGCAAGCCTTATGCTGGCCAAGGTGCTGATACGAAAATCATTGGTCGTAATGGCGGAACTCGAAACTGGTGCGCTAACACGCCCCGGTTTAGAGATATTTGCGCTAGCAGGCTAATAGGCAATCGTAACGATAAAGACGCCCCAGGCCTTTTCAACGCGATGGGTGTGGGTAATCTTGACATGGTCACTGCACGCTTTAACGAACGCATCAACTGGGATGAAACGAATCTCAACGCGATGACTGCGGGATGCCCCGGAGGTGCTGTTGCTGCCGAGGTCTTTGAGAACGACCGAGCCATGATAGAGCATGCGGCAAGGAAAATCGCTCATCCGCAGATGCTAAAAGTCATGTTCGGCGTTTCCACCGTTTGGGCAAAAGGACTCTACTTAGGCCATGCCTTTTTGGAAGAAGCACAACATCTCGACGGGTTCAAAGTTAGAGGAGAATCAAGGCCTATTCCATTTACCAAGGATGGCTTTCTTGACTTACCAACCTTTGAACACATATAGGAGGTTCTACGCACGGCTCAGGCAGAACTCTGTCCCGTGCATTAAAAATGCGTGGGACCTGCCTGATCCATCTCTAAATCTATCCCTTCTCTTGAATCAAACGTAAGCTAATGCTTCCCAGCGATACTTCTACAGTATAGTGCTCACGGATATAAGCCGCGAGAATTGCTTGTCGCTCTTCATTCGGTATCCCATCCATTGCGTCAAAACTAGTTCCGGACTTCCATATCACAAGCTTAACTGCATTCTTTTCTAGAGCTGCAATCACTTCGCGTTGTTGTTCTGGAGTTACTGCGTAGGTCGCTTGAAATAGCCGTGAAGCAATTGGACGCTCGGAGAAATAGTGAATCCCACTCTGATTGCTAAAATCAAATATGGGCTCTGTTTCAGATGTGTTGCCCTGAATGAAGGCTGAGACTATTTGAAGACTTCGCAATTGATCTTTTGGAATGAAAGTCTTCAAATCATTCTTCGCCAAAGCATCGAAGGACTGCAGTGTACTGCCGCTACTAACCAGAGTGACGCGGTCTTTTAACCTTTCTAGCGGATGGAAACTAAACAAAAAGAGAGAAAGAACAGAGAAAAGTATCGAGAGTTTTATTAGGTTCACTACGCCAGAGTTGGAAAAGACAGAGCCTCTCTCCCGGATAGTGCCGCAGAACCTACGAATTGAATCTTCAAGCAAATACGCAAGAAGCACCCAAATAAGAATACTCCCGTCTATCCAGTGCCCATAATCACTACGCCCCAGCGCTGTGCGAAAGAACGCAATGGCGGCGACGTAGATCAACAAATTGCTGCGCCATTTCAATGTCTCTGTCTCGCCTCTTAAGGCAGTAAGTAGAATAGAGACGCCTGCTACTAGCAAGACTGGCAAATGAAGCCACATTCGTAGTTCGCTTCGCTGGCTAAAAATAATTAAGTCATCAATCGAGCCAATCTGTAAGCTCACCGCTACCAACTCACTTAACTTTGGATAAGCAAGCCCCCACAGCTCCGCCTGACATGCTATCTGTTGCTGAATATTTCCCAAGGCGGGTAAGAGCAATCCGTAGGCTGAGAGAATACCTAGTGTAAGTAGCGTAGAAAATACTAGTACAAGTAGGTAAGGCTTTACTACCTGAGCAAGAAACGGTTCTCGTTGAACTGTAAGCATGCTCATCAAGACTAAAGACAAAACAATCGCTGCAGAAACATAGATACCGATTTCCAGACTATAGACACCGCTCAGAACCGACACGACCGCGGCACTGCCAGCAAGCAACTGACTCCCCCTCACCTTGCCTATCTGCTGATAGCGTAGCGAAGAGAGAATCAGCGCAAGAGCGAGAAGTCCAATACCTTGACGAACTCCCACCCAGTAGTCGAAGCCTGAAATTGCGATAACCAATAAGAAGCTGCTGAGAATTCGACGCTGAAAAAGTGAGGTACCTAGCAGAAATACACTAACGTAAGCCAAAGGCTCTAGTAGACGTTGTACGTATCTCAAGCCCAGCAGTGAAGGCTCGAAAAACCATTCGGCAAAAAGAAAGCTCAGATAATTCCGCCCTATACCGTGCTGTAGATAGACATCCTTAAACGGCTCAAGATCGAACTTAAGCTGCAATCCTGGAATTAAAAACTCCCCCTCATGAAAGAGATCTACGCTTCTATTGAGCTTGGGATAAAAGTAGAGAACGTAAATAGCGCAAGAAATAAGCGCGGCAAAGAGTGGGGAAAAGCGGTGATGACTTAAAGAGGTTGCCGATTCGCCGTTGCACTCTTTACTCTTAGAGCTGTAACCAAAGTAACGAAGCGCTCCGTAAGCCAAAATTGGCAACAACAGCGTGTAGAGATAGAACGAAGCGATCTCAAATTGAATCGGATACTGGTTTCGCGTAACCCAAGAGACGATCCCTTCACACATTGGCGTCCCTTAGTTGAGGAGTGTTATCA
>QIGM01000370.1 GCA_003230795.1 bacterium | reverse complement strand
TCTACCGAAGAGCTTATCAAGGTGAAAGAGGTGCAGGATTTATTGATTGAGCTGGGGCCTACGATGGTTGAGGAGGGGATGCTGGGACCGTGATAAGCGTACTTTTTCGTCAATCTGTGTGATGTACCGAATAAATTAGCCAGATATCGTTGGTGTCGATATTGTTTTTCCTGAGCAGTGAGTAGAATGTAGTGATGAGCAATTGCAGTTTTTTTCATTCTCGAAACTGTCTCGATAAGATTCCAGCCAGCGATACTTCTCTGCTTCCCGGAATAGACCTGCTAGCAGACCCTGATTTCTCGCGGTGGTTGTTAGGAGCTTGCGAAAAGTCTGAAATCATGGAGTACACGCAGACACGTCGGCAGTGGCTCCGGTCGTGTATGCAAATAGCAGGTCGAACAACCCAAGCATTGACTCTCACTGGTCTGTATGACTACGCCCGTTCCAACGGAAGAATCCCAAACGAAGCGGATGTCTTGGCACCCGGTTACATTGTTTCAAACACTTTACAGCATCAGCGAATTGAGAAAAGCCAGTGGCGGCTACCTAGTGATGCAAGCTGGAGTTTGGTACCGCTCTCGATTAAGGAACTGCGACGTTACGACAAGACGTGCAGCCTGCACTACCACTTGCTGCACGGCACCTGTGGGCAGTTCTCAACACACCGACAGCAGATTATCCATCAGATTATCGACCGAATTCAAAGCTTCTCCAGCGGAACCTCCGGTCTAGTTCGTCAGGGATTGGAAGCATCTCTGTCAGGATTATCTAAATCGTTTGGCCTCTTTTTCAAGCATAACTCGGTAGCGATGGGGGCTTGGCCAGCACAGATACGCATCATGCCAGTTCGATGTTTCTTCTCGGATTTTCAGAAACAAGATAACGGAGGCATGGATTTTTCTGGTGAGCAGAGGCCGCAAGAGGTTAAATCGGATGGAGATTTCTTTGGGCTGGATGGTCGAATATCTCCGGAGATTGGCATCCCAGCATCCCTGTTGCTACGTGGAAGACGGGAACGGCTTTGGAAGTGTAACGGCTCTCGAACTGATTTTTCTCGGACGAAAGAAAGAAAATCGAGCCATTACCAGTTTACGTATTCTAACAACCCAAGCTTAGTGACAGACGGCGTTACCAGCGAACAACGCCAGAGACAAGTAACGCTCGGGGAGGTCGTCAACCGCCAGAACGGGAGACTCTACGACCGCCACGGCTCGCCTGTATCAGACTCGACGGACCGAGTGTTGTGCTTCGAGCATCATGTGCTGGTGATGACTAGGCTGCGTCCCACTTCGGTTTTTCTCGACTCGTTGAGTTGCGAGATGCTGCTATGGGACGTTGACCCAGAACGAGGTTATCTTGAGTCGCTGACGGCGACCAGCTCTCGGTATCCTCGGCTTCTGATGGTAAGCGGGATGCAAGATGTTTTGACCTCTATGAGTAAGTAAACACTAAGTGTTGGTTATATGACTTCTAAAACACAAACCAAGCGTTCAGAAAAGCCTGTCAAGGCAAACCTAACCAATAAGAAGATATCAGAGCGTCTTGGCTTCCTCATTGGTACCAACTCAATCTCTAGCGAGTATTACGTGGGTGATGGCAAAGGCTTCGTCGAAGCCCTTGCTGAAGTATATGCTGACATCTTGGAACAGTTCCCCGAGAACCTGCTGGAAAATTTTCCTGCTAACAATGGCGTAGATTTAGTCAAGAAGATTGGCGGTCAGAATCAGGCTAGCCACTTGCTCTGTATGGTTCCCGATTCTTTAGTGAGGGGGATAGCCGTTGAGCATGGTAAGCTCGGTACCAAGCTAGACCAAGCCCTAATGCGGCTACTCCATCGCATGGCTCCTGAGAAGTTTCCTAAGAATCCACCGAGCCGTGGCGAGTTCGTTGAAATGACGTTCGTAAAAGTGATAAAAAGTCCTAAACGGCAGAATGGCTGTTCAATAAGGGTAGCGTTAGCAGGTGATTCTGGCATATCAGTAGGTGAATGGAATGATGTTGATTGGAGGTCTGTGGAAAAGCTTAGTGAGCGATCAGTACAAGCAATAGAAGATTTGAATATGCTTAAACTGCCGGAGATGAGAGAAGTGGCTGCGGAGCTATCTTCACAGAAGCAAAACCGTCTTGGGCAAGGAGTGATTGCATCGGCTGGCAAGAATCTCGGTAGCTTGCTTGAGGCAACCGTCGACCGATACGATGAACTGGGAACTGAATTGCCTAATCAGGCTCGCCCCACAAAAGAGGTCATTATTCGACTCCTTGAACACAGTCCCGACCGGGTGCAAGAGCAGGTTTACAAGCATCTTCGAGAAAAGCTTGGTCACGGCGTTAAAAGCCAGTTTGACGGTGGTATTTCGGTTCCGGTCAAGACTGTTGAGAGCCTTGTCGATATTGACCGGCTCAAGGCGGCGTATTTCAGGAAGCTCGTTTTTGGGGATGCTGAGCCGAGCAAAGAGGGGTTTGTGGAATGGTTTGAGAAGTTGAGCGGACAGGAAATAGCAGACCGAAATATAAGGCGTTCAATCGTTGGTGCCATTACGTTTTACGGGCGTAGATACAAAAAGGAACTTCTACACCAAGGAGCCAGAGTCAGCCTAAGCATTGCGACAGGGAGCGGTCGGGGCATAGGTGGATTCCAAATACATCCCAAAAAAGGCGAATCTGGAGCAGCAAAGGGGCTGGGCCCGCAATTACCAAAGGAATTAAAACTCGCGTAGCTTTATCAGCTTTTTGCCTTGACTGCGTCCATTAGGACGCATAGAATCCAGAGAACCTCTATTAATCCAATTCTAAGCAATGCTAGCTGCGTGAGTCTCGAATAAAAACACAGTGCTAGGGACATCCCGGCAATTTATAGAGGGTGCCCCCTAGTAAGTCCTGCCCGTCAACTCCCCATTCCGACAGGATGCGCCATGAGTGACGAGAGGCCGCTTGATGATGTCCGGCATTCCGAGATTGTGATGTGGTGCTTGGGCTGTGGCTGGAGTTGGATGGAAGAGCATCTCGGGCCATCGCAACGTGGCGACGACGAAGTGTGGTTCACTACATGTCCTCGTTGTAAGCGAGCGGTTCGTTACTAGATTCGTAACCGTTCACAGGACCCAGGACAGGAAAAACCACGGATAGCATGGATAAGAAGAAAAAGAGGCCTCCTCACCAGAATCTGTGGGTAAATTCTGGTTCGGGTAAGGCTCCAAGGTTGTGATATAAGGCGGTTTCAATGGCTTCGTAGGTGCGG
>QIGM01000330.1 GCA_003230795.1 bacterium | reverse complement strand
TGCTACGCTCCGTAACCGGTTTGAAGAACGCGTCGCTTCCGTCGTTGATGTCGTTGTTATCGCCTGTCAAGCACCCCGTCTTCCACACGTTTCAAATCTTGCTTTTCTTGGCCTGGACCGTCAAGCTTTGCAAATGTCGCTTGATTTGAAGTCTATTTTTTGTAGTACTGGGTCCGCCTGTTCAAGTGGTAGTAGTCGTCCGTCTGGCATTTTGGTCGCTATGGGTTTGCCCAAGGATGTAGTTCTCGGTTCGCTACGATTCAGTTTTTCTCGGTTCTCCACCGACGATGAAGTCGATACAGCGATTCGAGCTATCTCCCAAGTAGTCGAAATATGCCATACTAATTCCATATAGTCACAGTCCGGTTGTTGTCGTGAAATCCCACAATTCGTCTTCTGTTTCTTATATCGCTTTGGAAAGACCTGCCTCTGTTCGGCGTTTTCTTCCTTCCGTTGATGATGGCGGATACCTGGTCTCCGATTTTTTTTTAGGTGACGAAAACGCTAGCCTTAGATACCTGTTCGACGACGATACTGTTCTTAAACTCTCCTCACTGTCTCCCATCGTTTTCTATGGTGACAAAGGAAGCGGTAAAACCGCCCTTTCTATTACGCTCGCTGTCCGCTGGTCTCGTATGACTGGTTCTCGGCCCCTCGGATTTGCTACCGCCAAGTCGTTCTGCGCTGATTATGCATCCGCTGTCGAAATAGACGATGTAACTTCGTTTCGCTCCAAATATCGCGGCTCCAAATTGCTCGTCATTGACGACCTCGAACTGATCGCCAACAAGAACGCTGCTCAAGATGAACTTGTCAGCACTATTGACTGTCTTTCCGAAAGTGACGCCCCGCTAGTCATTTCTATTCATAAGTTGCCGTCTACTGTTACCGGCATCAAACCCGCTCTTGCCAGTCGCTTAACCGCTGGATTTTCTCTCCAACTTCTACCACCCTCCGAGTGTACGCTAACTGCGTTGCTCCGTGCTTTCATCCTAGACATTAACGACAAGTTGCCTATTGATGAACTCACTCAGCTTTGTTGTTCTTTGAAAAGGAATATGAGTGTCAGCGATATAAAAACTTTCGTTTTGTTGGCTCACCAAAACATGAACTCTGCTAAAGAAGTCAACTTTAACGTTCTGTCGCCCCTGATGCTACAACACCTTGACGGTCAAACCATATCTATCGCTCGTATTTCCAAAGTCGTCGCTCGTATCCTGAGAGTCAAGCTATCCGATATGCGTGGTTCCACCCGAGATGCTCGCATCGTTCGCGCCCGCGGTTTAGCCATTCTCCTCGCCCGTCGCATGACCTCTCTCAGCCTCCAACGGATTGGCCTGTTCTTTGGTGGTAGAGATCACTCCACAGTGCTTCACGCTTTCCGTAAAACCGATCGCCTCGTCCTAACCGATTCTGAACTAGCCAAATTCCTTTCTGATGTGCAAACTGAACTCCTCGGTCATCCTTCCATTCGCCGTTGAAAAACTGTCTACCCCTTGTCTCTTTGTGTTCGTTCTTCTCCTTCCTATTTCGCCTAGTAATCTCTACAGTTACTACCCACCCTTTTGTTTACTTTCTACCTACTACTTTTTACTTCTTTTCTACTAGTTTCCCAGTGTCAATTGGCTGTCTTTCCATCCCTCTAAGTCTAGTCTTGCTTTAGACTTAACTCTTCGCTTTCGCTTGTTTAAAACTTCCTCTGCCGTTGCATTCCTACTACTACTATAAATATTAATATAAAGGAAAACTTGCAATCGATTAACTCTAATATGTTATTTTCTCTCTCCACGTAGAAGCCATGCAATAACAACGCTGGTCGCGTTTGGGGGGTGCTGCGCCTTTGATTATTTGTCAGCAGTTGTCTGGGTTTGAGTGTCCGGCAGGCGATGGGGAGTGCGGTAGGCTGGGTGAGAGAGGCGCAAGAAGAAACGGGCGGTGGAAGACCGCCCGTTTGTAGCTCAGGAGCGTAGTAGCGAGCTTCGACGAAGTAGCGGCTGTGACAGTAGATCCAGGCGGAGAGGTGCGTCTTGATCGCCTTGCCTTGCTCCATCACCGGTGGTCCGTGCTCGAAGTCACCGACCCACAACGCGCCCGGTTGCTCACGCGACCAACGACACCGGACCTTTTGTGTGGAGACTCCCAGCTTGCGTCGTGTGGCGCCTTGGCGTCGCAGATGATGGTAGAGCGTGCTACGCGGCAGCGTACGTCCGAACTCGCGCTGCAGGATGCGATTGATGACTTTGTCTGAGCGGTAAGGTTGTTCCTTCTTGAGTTCCACAGCGCGAGCTAACAGGGGCTCCTGTTTCTTTCGCGGCTGGCCTCGATCGGAGCGTCGGCGACGATACAGACCTGTCACCCCCTGATCTTTGAGGCGACGCCACTGACGGCGGAAGGTGCGAACCGAGATGCACTTTCGCTTGCCGTTTGGAAGTTCTCGCTCTTGTTGGCTCAGCTTTTGGATATACCGCTAACGCTCACCTTCGGGGATCTCTCCCAAAAGCACCGGACTGAGCAAGGAACACCAGAAGACGGCCCATACTTCATCGTTACTACCCATCAAGTTTAACTCCTTACTGATTTGGGGATCAAGTTCAGAGATCAAGGTAGATCAGGAGAAGCCAGATCGTGTTGCGAAACGAGTGAAGAATTTCTCTGGAAAGAGTTTTTCCCACTCGGCGGCAAGATGAAACAACGGTGGTGTGGTCCAGTGCTCGCTCATCAATGGCGCAGCCCGGTGGTGTCACATAGCCGAAGACTCGATTGCCAGGCTTGGTGGTTTGTCGATAAGACTGCTGCTGATTCTCGACGTAAGTAGCAGCCAGATAGAGCAGCGTTGGACCGGCGTAACGTTTATAGGGAAGTACGAAAGTCGGGATAATCGGTAAACACATGTCGACAATAGCGACATCGCCAGCGAGCCAACCACACGGTCTTGCAGACGACCGTATGATCGAAGATCAATCGCAAGCCACGACGTCGCAGTTGATGCGGTGCGAAGGGAGCTTGTTTACCACAACGGGCGCAAGAAGTTCGGTAACACGCACGATTGGCACTCCTTGTTCGCACGGCACAGTAGTGTTTTTCGACTTCGTCTGCAGTCGTGGGTTTTGGAGGTTCGAGAATAATTCCAGTTTTGGGGGAGGATCGAGGATAGAGCGTTCAATACGTTACCTTGTTTATCCTTTTTTCGTGGGACGACATGCTGCCCGCCAATACGACAAAAGAGGCGGGGTTCGATATA
>QIGM01000509.1 GCA_003230795.1 bacterium | reverse complement strand
CTTGAATAGCAAGATGATATTGGTCAAACCAAAAATCTCGCTCACGAATAGTCACACAATAAGTGACAAAATCGCCGGTTTGATGACAAGCAAAAGATCCACGAATGGGTTTGCCTATCATAAATCCAGCGAAACGAAATGAAGAATGAAAGAATCGTAAACGAATCTCCCAAAGCTTCGTAACTCCACGAGGCGTCGGTTCTATCTTACAATCAAGTAGAACTTCTTTCCCTGTTAGAGTTTTTCTTCTTCGTTTTATTTTATTAAAAGCTCTCAATACTGAAACGTTTTGAGAGATTGATTTTGCTGTAGTTTGTTTTTGTACTTTCATAGAATACACCTCTATAAACAAAACACAGGCTCCGTGCTTCCAAACAGCCTTGACTGTCTCGAAGCACGGTAACCTGCAGAGTGTTCTAGGTGTACTCTCTACATCAATCTATGCGAACCAATTGCACTCGCACAAAGAGAGCCGAAAAGTAAACTTACTACTCCGCCCAACTACCATCGTTTTACGATGGACTTAAAACCTAAATTTTTCCCGAAAACCTATGCGATACTTTTTGTAAATGACAAAGAGCATCTTTAAAAAACCTTGGTACAAACGCCGACCTCTGCTCACTCGCGATACCCTCGCAAGGCAACAAAAGTGGCGCCTACCTCCAATCATCTACTCAGAGCAAAAGTAAGAAAGAACGGGTTCTGGATTTACTCGTTTCTGGATTCCGGACGCTCAAAGCCTCGAGCAAAGCGAAAAACCGAAGAAAACAGCAAAATCCCCTGTGTAACCAGCGAGTTAACAAACATCGCCTGAGATCCGTATTCACACTAAATTATGCGTCTAGTCGTACATATAGTTGCAAAAAATCTACTTATTCTGGGTAAATACCCCCTTTTCGCTTGGCTATTTACGGCACTTTCCCGGTTAGCTATTGTGCCTGACGGTAGCCGCTAACGGTGGCATACCCCTCTCCTGAGGATCATCTATAAAAATCCGACGACTATCATTGTAGCGAGAATGACGAAACACGACTGGACCATCGAAGAAGCCGAAGCGCTGTATAACCTTCCGTTCCCTGAGCTGATGTATAGAGCTCAAACCGTTCATCGGGAGCAGTTTCCGGAATACCGAGTACAACGCTCAACCCTGCTGTCAGTTAAAACTGGTGGTTGCCCAGAGAATTGTAGCTACTGCCCTCAAAGTGCTCACTACGATACGGATGTTGAACGACACAAGTTACTAGATAAAGAGACAGTAGTTGCTGAAGCGACAAAGGCCAAAGAAGCCGGATCGACAAGATTCTGCATGGGGGCTGCCTGGAGAGAAGTTCGTGACGGTGAAGAATTCGATTCCGTAATCGAACTCGTTGAAGAAGTTCACTCCTTGGGCATGGAAGTTTGTTGTACGTTAGGAATGCTCAAGAAGGAGCAAGCTGAACGACTACGAGACGCTGGTTGCTACGCCTACAACCACAACCTCGATACTTCCCCTGAATACTACGACAAGATTATCACCACGCGAACCTACCAAGATCGTCTTGATACTCTAAAGAACGTACGGGACGCAGGCATTACTGTCTGCTGCGGCGGCATTATTGGCATGGGTGAATCAGACACAGATCGTCTTGGGTTGCTCATCGAACTCGCTTCACACCAACCGCATCCTGAAAGCGTGCCAATTAATATGCTCGTGCGTGTCGAAGGCACACCACTTGCGGAAGAAGCGAGTGTTGATCCGATAGAGTTTGTTCGGGTGATAGCTTGCGCCCGTATCATGTTGCCTACGTCTTACGTGCGACTATCTGCTGGACGAACTCAAATGAGCGATGAGATGCAAGCCCTCGCATTTCTAGCGGGTGCGAATTCAATATTTGCCGGTGAAAAACTACTCACCACTCCAAACCCTGGCGAAGATCGCGATCACACATTAATGAAACGCTTGGGAATGAGCTTTGTTGAAAGCAGTGCCGTTACCACTAGGGAGACTGTAAATGGCTAAGGCGCCAAAGAACGCAATCAGTCCAACTCGAGCCGAAGATTATCCCGAATGGTATCAGCAAGTAGTCAAGGCAGCCGAGCTCGCTGAAAACTCCGCAGTGCGCGGCTGCATGGTGATTAGGCCTTGGGGTTGGGGACTATGGGAAAACATTCAAAGAGTGCTTGATGCAAAGATTAAGGCCACCGGGCACGAGAACGCCTACTTCCCTTTGTTCATTCCTCTTAGCTTTCTTGAGAAGGAAGCAAAACACGTCGAAGGATTCGCGAAGGAATGTGCAGTAGTTACGCACCATCGTCTCGAAGAAAAAGACGGGCGCCTCGTTCCTACTGGTGAGCTCGAAGAACCACTAATTGTTCGCCCCACATCCGAGACTATTATCGGCGACGCCTTCTCGCGCTGGATTTCAAGTTACCGAGACCTACCACTCCTCATCAACCAATGGGCAAACGTCGTTCGTTGGGAGATGCGCCCTCGGCTTTTTCTGCGCACAACTGAATTCCTCTGGCAAGAAGGTCACACGGCTCATATTGACGAAGAAGATGCGCGAAAAGAAGTTGATGTCGCAGTGGAGATGTATCGTCAACTAGTCGAAGAGACGCTTGCGATACCGGTCTTTATCGGAGAAAAGCCCGAAAGCGAACGTTTCCCTGGCGCGATTGCGACCATCTCTCTTGAAGCAATGATGCAGGACCGCAAAGCGCTACAAGCGGGAACCTCGCATTACCTCGGACAGAATTTCGCAAAAGCGCAAAACATTCGTTTCCTAAATTCCGAAGGCAATCACGAGTTCGCTCACACCACCTCCTGGGGTGTGAGCACCAGGCTCATCGGTGGCATGATCATGACTCACGGCGATGATGACGGCCTACGAGTTCCCCCACGCGTTGCTCCAAAGCAAGTTGTTATTCTTCCAGTAATACCAAAACCTGAAACAGAAGAAGCCGTATTAGGCTCAGCGACGGAGCTATCCCAACTGCTTTCCGGACTCAGCTACCACGGGCATCCCCTCGGCGTTCATCTTGATAAGAGAGATATCCGAGGAGGAGAGAAGAGCTGGCAATGGATTAAGAAAGGCATTCCACTTCGCATCGAGATAGGCCCTCGAGACATAGAGTCTGGAAATGTAATGCTCTACCGCAGGGATCAGGGGCACAAGGAGCGCCTCTCCATTCCTCGAGCCGAGCTTGCTGAAAAGATCGTCCCAATTCTCGACGATATGCAGCAGAACTACTTTACCCAGGC
>QIGM01000473.1 GCA_003230795.1 bacterium | reverse complement strand
AATGTGAGCGAGGGTCGCGATAAAGCATCAATCGACGCGATTGCTAATGAAGCTGATTCAGTTTCAGGAGCGAGTGTCTTACACGTTGATTCGAATCCAGACGCTAATAGAACTGTGTACACGATTGCAGGCGATTCGAAGGCTGTTGAAGAGTCGGTGTTTCGCCTTGCACGGGAGTCGATTCGTCTTATTGATATGCGATCCCAGAAGGGAGAACATTCTCGTCTTGGCGCCGTCGATGTCATTCCTTTTGTGCCATTGCAAGGCGTGACCCTTCAAGAGGCTACTCAGTGTGCTTTGCGTTTAGGAAGTCGTCTTTATGAGGAGTTGTCCGTGCCGGTGTATTGGTACGAAGCCTGCGCCACAGAGGCACAACGAAAGAGCCTGCCGAAAGTTCGTGGAAGAGGGTATCAATTTCTTTCAGAAAGATATCAAAAGAAAACGCTGTTGCCTGATTTAGGGGCAGTCTCGTTTAACGAGAAGAGCGGGGCAAGTATTGTTGGCGCTCGAGATATCTTAATTGCATTTAATATTAATCTTTCAACCGATGATGCGGCTATCGCTCAGAAGATCGCGGAACGTCTTCGTGGTTCGGGTTGGCTTGAGAGAAGCGAGCGGGGGAAGGTGAGGCATGCTGGACTTCTTCCGGATGTAAGGGCGATTGGCTGGTATATGGAAACCTATAAGTGCGCCCAGGTCTCGACGAATATACTGAACTACTCTACATCCTCCTTGTTTGATGTTTTTGAGGCATGCAAACGCATCGCCGCTGAGTACGAAGTCTTGGTGCGTGGTAGCGAACTTATCGGTATGCTCCCAGAGCGAGCACTACTTGATGTAGCGTTTAACATCGATTTGGGCTCAGAAAGCCCGATTGTGGAACGCTTAGAGGGTGCGGTGGAATACTTAGGCCTTCGGTCAGTGGGTGGATTTAAAATTGAAGAGCGAGTGTTGGAGCCTCGTCTTTCCGCGCTTGAGACTGCTTCTCCATAGCAAGCCCAGTTACAACGCTCATATTGAAATATGCCAGGAAGTCGAACACGAGAGCCGATTCTGAGTTACTCCCGAGGGGAGCCAGCTGACGGCGCCTATATCGTCAGCCGTGGTTCGCTCGAATTGGACTTTGGCGAAAGTCGCACTCATAAAATGACGGCGAATAACATCGTTGTTGGAACGCTTGAGCTGTTTCTATCCGATGCTGAAGAGCGAGTGTTTGACTTGGCTCTGTACAGCTCTTCGAAAGTGGTCAAGATAGATAAACCAACCGTGCATGAAATGCTCGCCGGTTTTCGATTTGGCTACAATACGAATATCTTTCTCGCTCAGCTTCTTGAACTCTCAAATGAGCTCTACATTGAGTCGGAGAAACGCAATGCTAAGTTTCTCAAGGAGTACCGTCGTCGCTCAGAGATATTGGTTAAAATGGTAGACGTGCTTTTCGAAATTGCTGAACGCTATCATCTGCCGGACGTTGATAATATCGCTGCCGCCTATCATGAGCTTGAAATGTATCATGACGGTAGCGCCTATCGAAGACCGAGTACCATACATGCCGTGCTCTCTCCTCCTACGGCACGCTCAAAGTTTATCGAACTCTTCAAAAAGAACGCCCTAGTGTGTCGAGAGGGTGGGATGGGAAAGAAGATGTACGTTTTACTCGAAGGTAAGATTTCAGTTTCCGCAGGAGGATCCTACGTAACCACTATTGAACAAGCAGGTGAAGCCTTTGGTGAGATGTCGCTATTTCTCGGTGGGCGACGTACGGCAACCTTGGTTGCGGAGGAGGATTCTCATCTCTATGTAGTCGAGCATAAAAACATCCGGCAATTTGTAAAACATAAGAGTCCGACACTGTTTTTGTGCATTGCGGAGGCGCTTTCGAAGCGAATATGGCAGAATATTTATCGTTTCCGCCGCTTAAATACAATGGCAGGCAATGCCCGTGTGGTCATTGAAACCGGTTTGAAGCCTGCGGAACGAGAGCTTCTTGGTAAGGCAGAATTGTCTTCACTTCTAAAGGCAGTTCGTGCCTATCATGCAGAGAAGCCAGCCTCTGTTCTTAAGACATATATAGAGCAGTATAGTAAGCAGGTGAGTTCTTCTCGATTGTAGGAATCTTTTTGTGACAGCTTTTTTTCTTGTAGGCAGTGGGGGATTTCTGGGCGCACTAACTCGTTACTATAGCGGTGCCTTTGTCCTTCACCATTTTGGCGAGACACGTTTTCCATTCGCTACTTTTTTCGTGAATGTGCTGGGCTGCTTGCTAATTGGTTTGTCAGTGAGCGCGTCGGCGCGTTTCGGTATGCTAAGTAGTGAGCTTCGACTTCTCTGCGTCACTGGTTTCCTCGGTAGCTTCACTACTTTTTCTGCCTTTGGGTTGGAGACGGTTTATTTGCTCAAGCGCGGTGATTATGTGTTTGCCGCAGCTAATGTAGTCTTAAGCTTGAGCATTGGGCTTGCGGCTGTTTGGTTTGCATCTAAAGTGGCTTAATATAGTCATCTGAAAAAGGAATTCTCGACAGCTTTCGCTGTAGCGGAAATACTTTGATTTGAGAAAGCCCCTTGCTTTGTCAGCAGCCTTCAGTGGAAAAACCCCTAATCGGGGTTTTGCTGTGTCTTGATGACTATATCCCTTGTCCCCTTTCAGGGGAACGTTCAGGCGCCACGTAGGCTTCTCTGTCCATTGCGGGGCAGCATTACGTGCTTAGATGGATACTCATCTAGAAAAGAAGAGCCTCCGTGGCGACTGAGACGGACCCTCCGTAGGAGATAAAGAATATAGTCGTCAAGACACTGTAAAAACCCGATCAGGGTTTTTTCCACCGCAGTGGCTACTGCTTTAGCTTAAAGCAATGAACGTTGTTCAACCCAAATACGGTAATTTTAAACTACGACGACTATATTACGCTTCCGTTTCATCGCTAGTTTGTATCCACGAAGAAAGATGTGATGCGAGCCGGTCGCCGACACCTTCTTCATCTCCGATTACCATAGTTGCTCCAGCTCGTTCGAAAGCATTGGAGTGAATTTGATTACGAGAACGTACGACCACATGCGCATGCGGAGCGATATGCCTGACGTGTGCAAGTATTGTTAGGGCGGAGCGATGGTCGGGAATCGTTATGACCACTGCTTGAGCGTGCTCTAGATGTGCATGTAGGAGCACGTCTCCCTGAGTAGCGTCGCCAATCTGAGCGTGAAAGCCGAGCCCTTCTGCTTGTCGAACACCGTTACGGTTCAAATCAAT
>QIGM01000375.1 GCA_003230795.1 bacterium | reverse complement strand
GCATTCGAAAGCATGTCTTTTAATTCATCGAGTTGGTACATTCGGACTGATTCGTGAAACTCTGATACCTCGGTGCTGGTTTTAGAAATGAGTTCAATTTTTTTCTCCACTCGCTTCAATCCGGAGCTCAGAGATCTATGTTCTTCAATAATGTAGTCATCAGTCTCTCGCTTAGAGTGATTCACCAAACTGGCAACCACTGATTCTTTGTTTAGATAATCCAAACAAAGGAGTGCGTTCGGCGTACTCACGCGAGCCCATTCCTTAAGCAAGTCTTGATGTTCTTCATCCGTTTCGAAATATCCAAAGCTAGTGAAAAAGCTGCATAGCAATTCAAATGTTTGATCAGGAAAGGGAAGACTGCGCATGTCTGCTTGGGAAAGCAAACCGGAGGGCCAATTTGAAGAATCGATTCTCTGTTTCGCCTCGCGAAGCAGTGCCGGTGAGAGGTCGATACCGAAAGCAGCATGTCCAAGTGCGTGCCATGCAGCCAGATGCCTACCGGCACCGCAAGCCACGTCTAGAATTTTTTGCCCAATTTTTACCGAAGTCTGTTCTGAGACAAAACGCACGAGAGTGGCGGCTTCGCTTTCGCTTCTATGAGCATAGAGCGAGAGGTAATCCTCTCCGAACCAGCTTTTATACCAAGCCAAATGACACTCCTTTCATAAGCCTTTAACCGCAGCTACGTCCTGTTACATACTCTGTAGCAGTTTAAGTTGACCATTTTTATGCCTTATATGAGCTCAAAAGCTACGACATCGACATTAGGAACAGAAATATTACAGCCTAAGTATCTAAACTTCTTAAGTATTTAAAGAGCACAGGCTACTAGTAGGCAGCAATAACAACATGAAAGCGGTAGACTTTCTCGCATTTTACTTGTTGCGAGGGTGTTAGCAAGCGGATGTTGAGGTGGGGTGGAGCACCCGAGGGACTTGTCGAGTAAGATATCTCTAAGAGGCTCTCAATAGGTTTATCCTATACTATTTGCTTGTGAGTTGTAGTTACGAAAGTAAGCAGGGCCTGCAATCACGCCACTACGGGGAATAACGCGTGCCTGGCAGTTCTAAAATTGAACAGTATCTCGAGGCAATATACCGAGGCCAAAATGCCTCTGTGTCCGTGTTGCTTCCCGCTCTCGCCAATCAGTTCGTGTTCGCTCCTCTCCTAGACATTACTCACGAAAATGACGCTCGTTCCACTAATCGAATTAAGGTTGCAACCTTTGCTGCAGGACTTCGAAGAGTCGTACCAGTGTTCACCTCTGAAAAGTTTTTCAACGACTGGTCTGATGGGCGCTATCGCTCCTTTTCAGTTGCAGGTGGAGATCTGGCACTAACGCTACCAAAAGGTTCCTGGCTCGTGCTTAATCCGGGAAAAATGCACTCGCTAGAGTTATCCCCCGACGATGTTATTACACTTGCCAGTATTGATGAAGTCAGTGTCTCGCTCCCCGTTGAAGAGCTAAGCGCAGAAATTGTACAAGAGAATCTGGAAGACGAAGTTTACGAAGAAGATATTACAGACGCCGATGAAACAGTCATCCACCTCACCGCTGAGAGAGTGCAGACGGGAGCAGAATTATCTAGAGAAGATAAAGCTACAAGCCACGAAGACGTCAAAACACTCCTCTGTGAAATATTTCCCCGTTTTCCAGAAATTCGTGAGGCATATCTCGCTGAGACAGAGTCCTCTCAGGCAGTGCTCGGTTTGCTTGCCCCACAAGTCGATCCTGAGCAGCGCTTTTTACTAATTGATACTATCGCGACCATATCTCGTAAGACTTACGGCACTGCGGGCGCTATCGAGGTCTATGACGATCTCGATCTAAGAACTTCTCATTCGTGGGATATCTTCAATGTCCTACCGCCGTTCTATGTTGCTTCTGAATCAGCAGAGGCTGCGCTATTGATTGAGAAAGAAGTAATCCCAAAAGATAGTACTGAAACTGACCCGATTTTTGCGGGCAGTCGTGGTCATACAAAAGGAAAGGGGACGTCTTGGTTCCCGAAAATGAAAAAACGGCAAAAACGGACCCCTTAAATAAGACCCGTTAAATAAAATCTGTTAAATAAGACCTGTTAAATAATCGGTTAAGCAATCGCAGAGCCGCTTTCTATTAGTTTCGCTAATTTCTGATTCCTTAGAATCTTAGTTTGCTGCTCACTCTTAGTAGAAGACTCCTCTTTTCTCCGTATACTATCTCGGTAACGAATCAGCTCCTGTATACGTACTCGCGCTTTCTTTAACGAAGAATCAAACTCTTTATTCTTTTTTCGTCTTTGTTGCAGGGCTTTTGCCATCTGACCTGCAATACTAAGCGCACTACCTTCTGCTGGATGTCCCTCAAGCAAAATATCGATTCCTGCAGCAATACATCGACAAGCTCGTTCGCCGGCCGGTATCTTCTCTATCGCCTTCATCTCCAAATCGTCTGATATTACCGTACCTTGAAATTTCAGCTCATCACGCAACAAGTCACTCATAATTAACGAACTGACGGTTGCTGGATTGTCTGCATCAAGAATGGGGTATAAGACATGGGCACTCATCAGCAACTGAGGTTGTGCTCCAAAACAAGATTCGAAAGGAACTAATTCACGCTTTCGCAGAAGTTCTTTGTCCAGCATCAAGCTTGGTAATTCCAAATGCGAATCCTTGGTAGTCGCACCATGACCAGGAAAATGCTTCATACAGGAAAGCACTCCGGTAGATTCTAGGCCTTCAATAAATAAGGCTCCGCGCTCAGCAACAGCTTGTGGATCGCTCGCTAAGGCTCGTGTTCCAATGACTGGATTGCTTTCCTCGGAATGCACGTCTAGCACTGGAGCAAAACTAAGATCGAAATCGAGCGCACCGAGCTCTTCCCCCATTGCGCGACCAACTTCGCGCGCATGTTCTTTCCAAGTCGAAGCAGGAGGAAACTGTGTGACCCCATTAGGAAATCGATGAACTCGACCGCCTTCGTGATCAATAGAGAGCAGCAGTTCGGAGCCTCGAGCTTCGTTCCTGATGTCCTCGATGAATTTTGCCAAGTGGTCTTGCCAATTAGAGGAATCCTCGAAGTTCTTAGCGAACAAAATGACACCAAGCGGATTAAGAGCGCGAAGCAGCTTTGCCTCACTTTTAGTGAGCGCAGTGCCCTCTAATCCCACAACAAAATGCTCACCTAAATCGCCGAATTCACTCATATGCCTATATCGCTCGTTTTAGTATACTATATAGAGAGTATATGGGGCTTTTGTCGATT
>QIGM01000191.1 GCA_003230795.1 bacterium | reverse complement strand
GGGAAGCGGAATATCATCAGGCAGCCCCCATTGTTGAAGCGCGTAAGCGCCTGTAGACGAACTCAAATAGAACCAAGTACCACTAGCAGGCCGCCAAACTACATAATCTAGGCGCCCATCACGATCGAAATCGAGTGATACAGGAATATCACCGGGAAGGCCGAATTGAACGGCCACCCCTTGCGCACAGTCGTAGTTAGTAGTTGAGCTGCATACATACCAAGTGCCGTTTGACGGTCGCCAAACGGCATAATCCGCCTTATCGTCTCCATCGTAGTCTCCGGGCATGGGATGGTCTTCTGGAAGCCCCCATTGCTGAACTGGAGCCACTCCCGGAGCGTTACTGAAGTCAGTGCTTGAAAGCCGGGTGTACCAGGTACCGGTTGACGGCCTCCATACCGTCAGATCCAAAATATCATCTCCGTCGAAGTCAGCCGACACCGGTATGTCGCCAGGCAGACCCCACTGTCTCTGTTGGCTCACATTGTCTGACGACCGAAGTATAAACCAATTTCCAGAGGTGGGGCGCCAGACCGCAAGATCGAACACTTCGTCACCATCGAAATCGCCGGATATAGGGTAATCACCAAAAATTCCAAACTGAACGGGTGATAATGAACTACTACTCGAACAGTTAAACATCCCTCGTGATGCCACTAGTGTCGAAATACACCGATACCAATTTCCGCTACTCGGACGCCATACACCAATATTAGCCCCATTAGGTGCGGTGAATAACGGCACGTCCCCAGGAAGCCCCCATTGTTGCATAAGCACATCAGTGATGCGTTCGAATTGCTCAATCGGAATTCTAAGGAACCATGTTCCACTCGATTGTCGCCACACGGTGGAATTTTGGCTTGGTTGCGCCGCAGGGAATAAAGAACAGAGAGCCGAATTATCTGCACTAATCAATTCTATATCAAGCGGAGCCGCAACTGCCGAAACCTCAGGTTGAGTGACCGAATTCTGAGTGCCAGAACTCGCCTCCCAGCGTCGAATATTTTTAAATACAGTATTCGCGGTCCAAAAAATATTTCCGCTATCGCTTATCGCTGCGCTTGTAGGCCTGGATATCCCAAACGAATTCGAAGAAAACAGCAAACCAGGTGTATTAAATAAGGTTGACGTTGAACTATCAGCTAGGATTACACGATCGAATCTCCCGCCCCCATCAATAAAACTCACTGACCCCTGCTCTCTTCTGGTTACGCCCCAAACGACCGCTATTGGGAGTGATGAATCCTCGCCATACTCAATAGCAAGTCCTAAGCCTAAATAGACGCGACCCGGGGGGGTACCAGGTCCTCCCTCGACTAACGAAATAGTTTGAATATTACTTCCAACTAAGGACGAGGACTGCAGAGCAGCATCAAATCCAAGACTCTCAGTCCAAAATAGTTGAGAAGATTCCGGCGAGACGGCGATATCACCCACTAGCGAAAGAGCAGTCACCAAAGTCTCAACGTTAGTTCCATCCAGATCGGACCGTTTTATTTCTCCTTCTGCGACAATTTCAGGACCCGGTTCTGTGATACGAGTTTCCGTCCAGTATAGTTTGTCATTAACGGCGTCAACCGCGATTCCACGAGGCGAAACCAAGCCGCTCATCAGTGTGGTCAAGTCCGTTCCATCAAGTTTTGACTTTAATATCGTGCCGTTTTCAGAAGACGAGATGAACAAACTCCCCGCTGCTCTCGGGTCCAGAGCAAGGAAGCTTGGGCTGTCAATATTGTCGATTAGCACCGTGGGGATCGTTTCCCGTAAACCAAGGCGGCGGACCTGATTGTTCGCTTCGTCGGTCCAAACGATTTGACATTGTGCAAATGCGATACTGGCTGAAAGGAGTGCAAAGATGGAGTGTACACAGACAAATCCTATAATTTTAGGGACATGTTTGTGTCGGAAAAAAGGGATTCGAGTCATTTGCGATAACCTCGTTCGCCATGGTTTACACCTGGTCTTTTACCACAAAAAAGTAATAAGCGTCTTTTCGAGCTGCTTTGGCCGGAAGAGTACAGCGCATGGGAGAAAAGCAGTGTTCTCGGATTGGATTTCGATTGGGAGCGTTTTCTTAATGGCCTGGAGTTTTCTGCTTCGGAAATATGGTAGACTTAAGATTGTAAGTCAGATTGCCTAACAAGGAAAAAGGTACCATGAATTGGAGAACGCACATCGAGTCTAAGCCTGAAGTCCTGAACGGGAAGCCCGTGGTGAAGGGCACTCGCCTTGCGGTCGGATTCTTGCTGGATCTTTTTGCCCAGGGCTGGACCCGTGAGCAAGTGTTAGTCTGCTGGCGTAATTGAGAGACAATTACAACCCTCTCCCGTCGTAGGAGGCTCATCCGTATTCCTAATTAAATTTATATGGTGAGCCCAAGAAGTTGATGATAGCTTAGGTAGGAATTATTGGCGCTACATCACAAACAGAACGGAACATGCTCTTCTCAAGAATAATAAAGAACAAACACGACAAGCAGAACAACGAGTCTGAATTAGACCAAGAAACCATCGCTCGTTGGAAGTCTATCGCCGCTGAAAGCAAAGGGGAGCAGGAGTATAAGACTATTGAGCTTAGTGATGAAGCAGCCCTCCCTGATACCAAATCTTACTCTGAGAGTAGCCCGAACTCAGAACAGCTCTCATTCTCCACTAGCACTACGGCCACCTACGAGGAGCAATCAGATCGCACCTCCTGGCCGAGTAACTCCTCTTTGAGTTCATTCGGCGAGTCTCCTGAGCCAGATGCTCATAGCTTCGAAGCGCAAGGTTTTCAGGAAGCGGAAGAAGACTTGGAAGAAGAGCCGTTTATGGAAGCTCCGGTTGAGGATGAAGAGGTTGCCTACAATCCCGTTCAGCAAACGACTCCACAAACGCAGAGCGTAGTACCTCGAGCTGACCTCTCGCTGCCAGCAGAAGAAGATATTAAGAGAAGATTCGGCGACAATATTCGCTCAGCGCTTGGACCAGGAACTGTAATCGATGGCACCTTTCGCTTCGATAATCCTGTATGCGTTAATGGCACTCTCACGGGCGAGGTTGTATCTAGCAGCGCGCTAATCGTTGGCTCTCAAGCAATAATCGAGGCTTCGGTGATTGTCGGTAGCTTGATTGTGCAGGGTACTGTTCTTGGCGATGTAGAAGCCGATGATTTGGTGGAAATGGCGGAGAAGTTCGCGGAAGTATTGAAACGCGACGAATTGTGATGGAAGACGGCGCTGTATTTAACGGCAAATGCCGCATGCTGGGCTAAGGCGCAGGTAAGCACTTAGGCGGGGAAATCTCTTTCCCTGCAAAATCTTAAAGTAAGGGGAAATCGGAACTGAAAAGCTTAAGCGCCTGCTTCTTCCGGAGCAGCGTCTTCAGCAGATGCAGCCTGCTCTATTCCGCAGGTGAAACCTGCTCTTGTTCCTCAGGTGCAACCTGCTCTTGCTTTAGCGCAGCTTCTTCCTCTGGTGTGAGGAATACCTGCATTCTGTCCTTATCGTCAGCATTGTAACG
>QIGM01000077.1 GCA_003230795.1 bacterium | reverse complement strand
TCTTTCCCCCTCATTCCAAATCCGTACGCTGGCACGAGGAAAGGAAGCGGACGAACAAGATGCGGCGCTATTTGTCGCAGAACTCTTTGCTCTTCTACGGACTCTTTCAAGCGAGCGATGTTGAGATGCTGAAGATAACGCAAGCCCCCGTGAACAATCTTGAAGCAGCCGGCACTTGAGGCACCCCCAAAGTCGCCTTTTTCAATTAGCGCAACGCTGAGGCCCCTTAGAGCTGCATCCCAAGCACAGGCTGCACCGTTTATTCCGCCACCGATAACGAGGATGTCAAAAGTCTGCTCAGAGAACTGGGAGGAATCACGAGAGAGAGTTAGCATGGAGGGAGGCTAGCACAAAAAAAAGCAAAAACCCGTTCAGGGGGTTTTCCACCGCAGTGGCTACGCTTTAGCCTAAAGCAATGACCACTGCTGAACCCAAAAACGGGAATTTTAAAGTGCGACGACTATAGTCCTGATTTAATTGAGCGGATAGGTTTTCCTATCTTTCCAAAATTACTTGCTTGGCATCAACTCAACGTGCAACACTTGATAGGTTTTTTTTACTGGATTAGAATCAGTAACCCTAGAGCAATTTTTTCTATGAGATATATTTGTAAGAACTTTCTTATTTCTTCTTTTGTTTTTACCTGTTGGTTTACTTTTATATTTTCCGCGCTATTCCCAACGCTATGTCAGGCCGATACTGAAAATGCCTCCCGCTTTTGGTTTATGTCGCTTACCAGGCTAAAACATTCCGAATCACTTAGGAGCTTTATCGATCTTCAACCAAGAACATCGATAGATGACCCGGAGCAGGGAGAAGATGGAAACGTGAGACAGTTCCTTGCGCGAGGTGCCCTCGGCTATCAGATCACACCTAGCAGCACTCTTTACCAAGGATACGGCCTGATTACTAATTATGGTCCAAAGAAATCTGAGCATCGCTCTTTTCAAGAACTACTTTCTTCCTATACTTTGCAGAGCTTCCAGTTGACACACCGTTTTCGATTTGAGCAAAGGTTTATTGAAGGGAGAAATGGTGTGTCTCTGCGCGGTCGATATTTTTTTAGATTGCAACGTGCAATCCCACACCTTGAATCGGTAGCGCTTGCAGCCAGTAATGAACTATTTGTTACACTCAATGAACCAGGGGATGGCCCTAAAGCAGGCTTTGATCAGAATAGAGTTTTTCTAGGTGTCAATTATAGTCTCAGCGATTCACTGAGTGTCGATCTCGGCTATCAAAATCAGTATGTAGAGCGCCGCGGTGGTATATCAAATGTCTCAAACCACATAGTTTTTCTCGGCCTGATCTCAAAATTTGACTTAAGTTAGGCTCTATAGTTGATGACTGTATGAATGAAAAAAGAACTTTCTCTGGTGTAAAGAGAGTCGCATTTTGGTTGATGACCATTGGTGGACTCTCTGTATCATCGGCACATGCTGATAGCGTTTTGGCTGATAGCGTTTCGATTGAAAAACTCCTCAAGCGTCTTGAGGCACAAGATGCACGAATTGAACAGCTTGAGAATGCTGCTTCTTCGATCAACAATTCTGAAACTGAAGCAACTTCTTCTAACGTAGAGACCGGCTATCAGAAAGGCTTTTACATTAGGTCTAAAGATGGGGCTTCGCTGCCGTTTAAGGTGAAAATAAATGGTCGTTTGCAGGCTCGCTGGCAGGGCTTTGATCGAGACAACAGTGAAACCCAGAGCCGTAACGAGTTTGAAGTTGAGCGAGCTCGCTTGACGTTCTCCGGCTACTTTAAGGATCCGAAGCTGAACTACTACATCAACTTAGACGGAGATACTGATGATAACCACCGAGTCGTATTCCACGATTTTTGGTTTGGATATCAGTTTCTGCAAGAATTCGGTCTTTACGCAGGTAAGGTCATGGTACCGGGGAGTCGTGACTGGCGAAATGGCTCGACCTATACGCACTTGGTAGACCGCTCTCTGGCTACGACTTTCTTCCGTCCAGATCGTTCGGTGGGAGTATGGGCTAAAGGAAAGTTAGAGGCTCCAAAAATTGCCTACGAAGCGATGGTCGCAAACGGTCTCAACACGACAGATCTTAAGACCGGTGGTGTTGATGACCAACTCGCGTACTCAGCAAATGTCTATTGGGAACCACTTGCTGATTATGGAAAAGGATATGCCGATCTTAAGGGTAGCCAAAAACTCGCAATTCGAGTTGGAACTAGCGCTAGTTATGCCGAATTTGGCGGTTCAAACGCAGAAGATGGCGACGAAGCTGAACAGCGATTTGTTCGCCTCAGTAATGGCACCCGGATCACCGAAGAAGGTGCTTTGGGCGACGGTTCACAAGTTGAAAATTTTGACCTAACCTTACTCGCCACAGACTTTGCCGCGAAATATCGTGGCTTCAGTGTTAACTCAGAAGCCTTCTTTCGCTGGATTAGCGATGTGAACGGCACAGGAGATTTCACGCACACCAATTTCTACGACTTTGGTTTTTATGTTGATGCCGGTCTGATGGTCATACCAACAACAGTTGAACTTGTTGGCCGCTACTCATGGATTGATGGGGATTTTGGCAACAATGACGAGTACGCAGCCGGTGCAAACTGGTACGTCGATGGAACTCACAAGAACAAGCTAACCTTTGATGCGACATTCTTAGACGATGCAATTGCAAGCAGCTCTTCGCCGAACTTCCAAATTGGTGACTCCGGTGTGATGTATCGACTCCAATGGCAAGTCGCTTTCTAGAATTTCGTATGCTCAAAGCGATGAGAGGGCTTTTGGCACCGCTTCGCGAGCTTGTTGAGAAATTTCATTTTCCAACAAGCCCTTAAGTGAATTTTTAGTCCCCAAATGCAGCTAGGTAACAATGCTTGATTTCCTCTTCGATTCTGACGGCCCCGAGCTACTTGAACTCGGGCGCTCGTTGAAAAAATTTACCTCGGCACAGTTTATTGAAAATGAGGCCGCCGCTACTGATGCCTTCTCGCGTGAAGATTTTGCTGCAATGGCAAAGCTGGGACTCACGGCAATGAGCGCAACGGAGCAGAGCGAGGACGGAGGCTTTGGAAGCTTAGGTATTGCCGAGACAATCTTCGAGCTGGCACGAGGCAGCCTTAGTCCCGCGGTGTATCTCTCAGTGCACTTGATGGTTTTAAAATTGATTGGGCGTTGGGACGATAACGGCACGCACAAATCAACTATCGACGCCCTAAGCGAAGGAACTGCACTTGGTGCCTTCTGCCTCACGGAAGCAAACGCAGGCAGCGACGCCGCCTCACTTTC
>QIGM01000115.1 GCA_003230795.1 bacterium | reverse complement strand
TTTCGAATTGCATGTCGAAAAATATGTCGTAGAAGAATACAACCATTACGGCTCCCAGCGGCAAAAATATTGCCGTGCGGCAGAGTTCTCCAAGAATTTGACGAGATTTTTTGTTTTCCCAGCGTCCGATTGACGAAACGGTTTCTCTGGATTCAGACTCGACTGGGTCGCCCCTTTCTTCAGAGCGTTTCTGAAATACTACCTGATTACTCTGCGCTTGGCGTTTATCCGAACGCAGTAATCGAAAAGCATCCCACACCAAGGACAGCATAGTGCCAATCCAAATACAGAGCACGACTAGCTTCCAATCCTTTCTCTCCCATTCCGCATCGAGAAAGCTCGCATAGACGAATACGATTATCCCGGTAACGATTGGCATCGCGAGCGCAATAGCGGAAAAGCGAAATAGCATGCTTCGAGTTTTATGATGCTCAACTTCTCGGTCGTATGCTTGCATTGGCGTTTCTTTGTTTTCAGTGTTGCACTGCGGTCTTTATAACTACGTGCCAGGTCCACCCGATACTATGTGGATAACAATACTTTAAGGTACCCACCAGAGAAAGACCTAAGAGCATGGAGAATAAGGTCGTAGCGGAACGCCCTCTCGTAGTGAACATTGCAAGTACGAACACGCCGAGAAGCGGTCCATAGGCAACGCCCATAACTCCTAGAGCCAAGCTTAAAAGCTCCTTATTTCTTGATAATTCGAGCGTCGCATCATCCTGAAGTAAGAGTGCTTGATGGCCTGAACCAAGGGAAATAGCGACCAAAATCAGCAGCACACCCCAGCCAAAGGAAAGTAGTCTCGAGAGACGTATCTCGAATTTAGGGTCAGCGCGAAACGCACGAAGGAAGCCCTTCTCACGTAAGGGGCGATAGACATCAGTAATACTGACGGTTGCAAGTGCATTAAGTGCTGAGTCTAGGCTCGACATTGCTGCAGCAAGAAGTGCCGCTAAAAAAAGGCCACGGACCCCGTGAGGAACACTTTGTGAAATAAAGTGAGGGAAAACTGATTCACTTGCTGAAGGAGCGAGAACCCCTGCGTTTTGATAGAAAATCCAAAGCGCAAGACCCAGGCCAATATAGAGTAGGGTAACAGGGATTTCTAGTAGGCCGACTAACAACATAGAACGACGAGAGTCACTTGAGCTCCTGCATGCGAGCATTCGTTGCACCATATCCTGATCGCAGCCGTGAGTGGCAAGTCCAAGTATGAATCCACCAATAAACGCTGCGGGAAAAGTGTAAGGGTTGCTCCAGAAAGTCGCACTAAAGAGATCAAACGAAAAATCAAATAAAACAAGCTTGCCAGATTCTGTCGCAAGGGAGAGAGCGGTGGACAGCCCACCTACCTCAGAAACGATATAGCAAAGCGAAAAGAGGCTGACTGATAAAAAGAGAATTCCTTGGACAACATCGGTCCAAACCACTGCACGCAAACCTCCAAACGTTCCGTACGCTGTAGCCACGATGCCGATAAAAACTATGCTCTCTACGATACCAAAGTCAGTAATACTGGCTGTGGCCAAGGCCGCAATATAGAGTCGAGCACCACTTGCGAGTACTCGGCTAAAGCAAAACAGTAATGCTGTAGAGCTTTGAACGAGCCTGTCATATCGCACACCAAGGTACTCATAGACGGTAACCACTCGAGCACTATAGAAAACGTCGAGAAAGAAATAGCTCACCACAACTCGTGAGCACACAGCGCCCATTGTCGTCTGCAAGAAAGCAAGGTTTCCTCGAAAGGAACTGTCGGGAGCTCCGATTACGGTGGCAGCACTGGTCTCGGTCGCAATCAGTGAGATAGCAGCAATCCAGATGCCAAGCTGGCGGCCAGCAAGAAAATACTCTCCAAGATTATTGACTCTTAAACCAGCCCAGGCACCGAGGACTAGAATCAGGATGAAATACGCTACGACGATGTACCAATCTAAGGCGTTCATCTAGAGAATTTTCCTAGTTTCTAGGCACAAACCGCAATTCTCGGTGCGCTCGAGACTTGTCTGTAAAACTTCAGGATTTACAGCAAAAAAGGCGAATCAACCGCCACCCCTTAAGTCTCTAATACCTATACCAATACTTCATAAGAAGAACGGACTATTATGGCTTCTACAGCTCTATTTGAAGGGATTATGCGCATTCTCGGTGCCGGCAATGTCGACGGTCGAGATCCAATTCTTTTCTTCCTCCTCATTATTGCCATTGTGGCAATAATTCTTTCGGTAAGCGCACTTCGTGCGATTAACGATGGAAAAAGACCAAGCAACGACACCGCTCGCTTACGCGACAAACTCGACGAGCTCGCGTTGATGGTTGATGACGTATCTGGCCGTAGCCATAACTCACGTATTCGCATTGACAAGCGAACGCTCTACCTCGAAGAGAAAATCAAAACTCTTGAAAAACTCGAAAAGACCGTTGCCGAATTAGACAAAACAGCACAGTCCCATATTGATACTGCTACTAGCTACCTTGACGACCGAGTCACTGTAATCGAAAGAGACGTAGAAGATATTCGAGAACGAGGAGTTGCTGTTGCCAGCGAAAGCGAAAGAGGTCTACCAGAAGCCGAGCTAAATGTCGAAACACCAGCAAGCCTAGTGCTCCAGCTCGCAGAGAGTGATGCTGCGATTGTTGATGAAGATGTCAGCCTATCAGTCGCACTTCGTACATCTCGCACAGCTTTTTTAGGAAAACTAAATTCTCTCCTCTCACAACAAGACGAGCTCGGAGAAGCGGTTTTCTATCGTGGTCTACAAGACCTCTTATCCTCAGAAGGATTTGGAAACTCGGCGAGCTCATCACTACTGTGGAAAGCAAAAGAGGCTCTTCAGAACGAAAACAACCCTTCGAGCGGACTCCATGCGGCCCTAGAGCAGAGCGTTACTGAGTTCCTTCACACTGATGGAACGCTTGAAATTCTTCCGCAGAAAATTGCTGATCAGCCAAAAGTTGTGCTTATTATTGGTTCATCAGAATCTGGTAAAACGAGCACATGTGGCAGACTTGCAGCAAGATTCAAGAGCCAAGGAGCGAAAGTACTCGCGACATCCGCAGACAGTGGTCGATTCAACTCTGGTATTCGCATCGAATCTTGGGCTGACCGATACGGATTCGATGTGCTCACCGAACCGAGTTCAGTGAAGCCAAAATCGATCGCATATAAAGCACTTCATCAAGCACAAGACCAAGACTACGACGTCGTTTTGATTGATACGATTGGATCTTTCCAAGCTGATGGTGCTGCTAACGAAGAATTGTTTCGCGTAATCTCCATGATCGCAAGAGAGCAGCCAAGCGCGCCTCACGAGATTATTTTGAGCGTCGAAGCTGCGATGGGACAAAGCGTCATTGAACAGCGAATGCAATTCGAAGAGAAGTTTACAATTAGTGGGGTTTGCGTTTCCAAACTCGACAAATGCAGAGGCGCTGGTGATCTCGTCGGAATTCGAGCAGCACTCGGTGTGCCTATTCGCTATATCAGCTACGGTGAGAGCGCTGGCGCTTTCGACGTATTCAATAGCCGCGAGTTTATCTACTCAATTTTTCACGATACCAACGTTAAGATCGGCTCCATAGAAGAGGAGCTTTCAGGCGCGCCGCTAATCTAGGACACTTTTTTGATTCCTTAAGAACGCGCTTCGCTTAAGTAGATCTCTATTCTGCGATTCCTCGCTCTCCCTTCCGGATCCAAATTACTCGAAACCGGTTTCGTATCGCTATACCCAACAACCGACATTCGACTCGAATCAATTCCAAGCGAGGCTAA
>QIGM01000236.1 GCA_003230795.1 bacterium | reverse complement strand
TCGGTGTCTTCATCCTCCGCTCTTCGCAAAGAACCTGATTCCATCCAGCGCTGAACTTGCTCTTTGTTATCGACCGCAAACTGTTCTGCGACCTCTATGAGCTCCAGATCAGGACCCACATAAACCAAGGAACCTTCTGGCGCAGAGCGCTTCAGCTCCGGCCAATACATCTCAGCCATATCTCTAATGAGTGTTTCTCGAATATCGCTCATTTACTTCGCCTTCCTTAAGAACCGTAGATAGCGCGGACGGTGTTAGCCTTACTTTCTATCTCTCTTGTCCCTGCACCAGTTCCTTGCGCCTCAATCCGAACAAAGCTTGGCGCATCCGTCCATTTCGTTACAACGGCAGCCAGAATCGCGGCACCTGTTGGTGTGAGACACTCACCGGGTAGAGAAAGTTGGCTGCTAGGAATACTGTAAGCTCTAAGAATTTCAACCACAGCAGGCGGCGGAACGGCCATCGTTCCATGAGCAGCTGACACGTAGCCAGAACCTAAGGTAACGGGGTTCGATTCAACTTCGGATATGTCTAGCTTACAGAAGGCGCTCGCAAATCCTGCGATGTCCATAATGGAATCGAAGGCTCCGACTTCATGAAAGTGCACTTCCTCAGGAGAGCTTCCATGCACTTTCGCCTCTGCCTCAGCGAGAATCTCAAATGAACGAATAGATAGATCGAAAGCGGCCTGCGTAAAGCTACCGCTACCCAGTTGCTGCTCAAGCAGAGTTCGAATTTGACTCAGATGTCGATGCTCATGATGGTGATGATGATCTGAGTGCACCTCACCTGCATAGAAATCTATCTTGAGCGCAGCCATGCCAGCGCGCTGCACTCTTTGAAGTTCGTAACGCCCCTCCTGCTCAGTAGCAAGAAGCACGCTTATACTCTTTGACCAGTCAGCAAGGCCCTCTTCCAGAGAGTTAACTCCCGAAAGCTGACTCTGCACATCAAGCAAAGCGGCCAGCAGCATGTCTCCAGCAGCACCGGAGGAACAATCTAAAAACAATTTAGCCAATATCTTACTCCCATTTGAGGAATGCCCTACAATTCCGGGAGTATAGTAGACACTCCTTCTCTCCTAGCCAAATTTAGGCTTCAAAACCCCTTAAACCCGATATTTTGCGGAAAACTACGAGAAAATCTCGATTTTAGCCCATTTTTCTTGAACCGGATCGAGGCCTAAAGGGAATCTAAATTAATACGACATTGCTGGACTCCAAATTGGGCGGTTTAGACAAGGTTATATTGATAAGGCTTTGAAATCATTTATTTAAGAGGTCGAGACAGTGATAGGTAAGAACGATAGATTCTCTCGGGGACCATCCTTGCAGTGCTCATTTTGCGGAAAATCCCAAGATGACGTTCGTAAATTAGTAGCGGGCCCAAATGTCTACATCTGCGACGAGTGCATCGACCTCTGCAACGATATCCTCACAGAGGAGCTCGAAGAGGTAGCAGCATCACAGTTCTCAAGTGAGCTACCTACTCCGGTAGAACTCAAAGAGTATCTCGACGACTATGTCATCGGCCAGGAGCACGCAAAGAAGGTTCTTAGCGTTGCGGTCCATAATCACTACAAGAGAATTCACTCTTTAACTACGAGTTCCAAAGACGACGTCGAACTACAGAAGTCGAACATCCTGCTCGTTGGTCCTACCGGTTGCGGTAAGACTCTTCTTGCACAGACTCTTGCTCGAATTCTCGATGTCCCATTCACTATCGCAGACGCGACCAACCTTACAGAGGCTGGTTACGTGGGTGAAGATGTAGAGAATATTATTCTTAATCTCTTGCAAGCTTCAGACTACGACGTAGAGCGCGCAGAACGCGGAATTGTTTATATCGATGAAATCGACAAGATTTCTCGAAAAGCAGACAGCCCTTCAGTAACTAGAGACGTTTCTGGTGAAGGAGTTCAACAAGCTCTACTTAAATTGGTAGAAGGCACCGTTGCAAGTGTTCCTCCAAAAGGCGGAAGAAAGCACCCACAACAGGATCTTCTCCAGGTAGACACCACAAACATCCTTTTCATCTGTGGCGGAGCGTTTGACGGCCTAGACGAAACAATCAAGCGACGCATGGGTAAAGGAAAAATTGGTTTCGCTGGAACCGAGGACGAGAATACACCAAAGATCAAACGCACCGATGTTGGCCTAAAAGACTTAGAGCCTTCAGACCTGCTTAGCTTTGGGCTGATCCCTGAATTCATCGGACGTCTTCCAATTATCGCAACTCTTGAGGAGTTGGGAGAAGAAGATCTCGTTAGAGTTCTTACTGAACCAAACAACGCACTGGTGAAACAGTATCAACACCTCTTTGACCTTAATGACGTCATCCTACGCTTTACTGAGCAATCAATGGTTGAGATTGCAAAGAAAGCACTAGAGAAGAAAACCGGCGCTCGCGGTCTTCGTGCAATTATCGAGAATGCAATGCTCGAAACCATGTATGAGGTGCCCAGCAAAGATGACGTAAAAGAGGTCGTCGTATCTGAGAAAGTAATAAGTGACGGCGAGCAACCGCTTATCGTTTACGAAAATACGGCTCAGTCCGGCTCCAAGTAAAGAACAAGCGCTAGCAGGCATCGCTCTGGCTCGTGCGTTTCTTTTCCTCACGCTTAAATCTGGCTTAAATCTTCTGCCCTGCCCTATACGTAGGTGTGGATTTTTGCGAGTTGGCTTGGTGTATGCCTCTCCGGGCCATGTGACTGGCGCACCTGTTCCCTACGAGGCATACACCAAGCCAACTCGCCCGTGCAGCGCTATACATCATGGAAAGCAATAAGTACCAGATACTACTCACGATTTCTCAAATTACGCCTATCCGAGCCTGTCACATATATATTTACATCTAAATTTATGCTTAAATAGTCCTTCTTCTGTATATAGATTCGTCCGTCCTTGAGTTCGACATTTCAAGCGCCGCCGCTAGCACCCGATCTTTTCCCCAATCACTAGAGTAGAGAGTTGCCGTCCAGTCGATTCATAGTGCACCGCGCGCTCTGATTCGACGAGAACGGCTGCAAAAGGTTGCACCGTTGGTTTTTTCTACTTCGTTTGGCTAGGCCAGAGAGAAGGATTCCTTGAGTAATAACGCTGCGCATAGCGGCGATTACGCCGCCTATCTTCAAGAGTATTTAAACGTTGAGACACGTCTGCAACTCCAGTTTAGCTTAAATCGCTACCTGGATACTCCCCTAGTAAATTTGATTTCAGATGTTGCTTCGGGCGACGCTTGTCGTCTTCTTGAGGTCGGCTTTCTTACAGGAAGACTTCTTCTACA
>QIGM01000312.1 GCA_003230795.1 bacterium | reverse complement strand
CTGAGGTGTAGACCAGCAGTGAGATTCCGACAGCAAGCGTCCCGACACTTTCCAAATTGAAGGACTCAAAGATTACTTGAAATAGGGAGTTAAGTGGACGTAGTAGGACACGATCGAACTCCCCGTCGATAATGTACTTATCACCGAATCGATACAGATTCGGTGATAATGTATTGAACAGGGCCATTGAGAGCATGGCGTATCCATAAATAAATAGCACCTCCTCCCTCTTCCATCCGCCGAGGTTCTTAACCGCATCACCGTCAATTAAGAACACGATAAACAATAGTCCTGACAAGGTCACCAAGACATTGGCGAATATGGAGGCGAAAAAATCCCATTTGTAGGCAAGTCTCGAGAGAAGGAACTGCTGAAAGTAGGCGAAATAGATTCTTATACTGTGAAGAACCATTAGCCCCCTTGTAAGGTCAGTTCACGAACGGCAGAGCGCCAGGCGAAAACAGAGACCACTCCAAGCGCAAGGACCCAGGCTAGCTGCTCGCCAAGTAACAATAGAGCATCAGTGCCGCTGGCTTTGCTGAGATAGAGTTGCAGTGGCACATAGGCGATCGCCTGGAACGGAAGCAGCCGAACGATGTCCTGCACAGTTTCGGGGAAAAACGTCAGTGGAAGCAGCAAGCCCGAAAGTAACTGAACGAGAAAATACTTCGCACGAATTATCCCTTGTATTGATTTAAGCCAAAACGCAGCCATGCCCGTAATAAAGTTCAGCTCAGCAAGCACAAGAAAACTGAGACTGGTAGAAATGAGAAAATAGACAAATGCGGAAAAAGATTCCGGTGCGCTGACAGGGAAGACGGCGATTATCAGCACGCTGATCGGTGCGGTGAAGAATAGTAGGCGAAAAATGGACTCCCCTGCCGCCTGTGACAACATCATCGTGTGAAAATGAACGGGGCGAAGTAAGTAGATGCTAATCTGCCCACTGCGAACCAAATCGTCTATTTGATTATCGATCGAGGAGAAGTAGAGACTGCGTGAGATCCAACCTAAGGCAATATAATTCACCATTTCCGGTAGCGAAAAACCGTTAATATGAGTTTCGCCTGGACGAGATTCGAAGACTGCCTGCCAAATGAAGTAGTGAACCGAAACAAACAGAAGATAGGTGACTATTCCTGTAAAATATCGCAATCGATAGGCAAGCATATTGAGAAACGCATTGCGCACAAAGGCGAGATACACGCTGAAGCTTTGAGCGGTTGGAGACATTGCTGACGTTATAGCAAATACGTTTCGTAGCTCAGGCATTAACGCCCTCGGTATAGAGCTTAACGATGACATCGTCGATGCTGGGTTCCTCAAGCTTCAGATCTGCTACGTCATACTTACCGAGAACTTTCCGAATAAGCTCTGCTGCTGGTATCACGTCCGGCGAAAAGGAACCGATTAGTCTACGTTTCCCCTCTAGGGTCAACTCCACCTGATCGGAGAGTAATTGGCGTAATTCCTCAAGAGGGGCATCGCCAGGGAAATCTAATATAATGCTACGTCTAAGGCCCGGCATGGACTTTACGTCTGAGAGGCTGCCGTCATAGATGATATGACCTTTATCCAAGACAATAATTCGATTGCAGAGCTCCTCTATTTCCTTGAGATCATGCGTGGTGAGAATAATTGTTGTTGAAAATTCAATATTTATTTGCCTGAGGAAAGTTCGAATTCGGTCCCTTGCGATAACATCAAGACCAATTGTTGGTTCGTCGAGAAAAAGAAGACGCGGGTTGTGGAGCAGGCTTGCTGCTAGGTCACATCTCATACGCTGCCCCAGGGAAAGCTTTCTGACAGGAACTTGAAGAAGCTCGGAAAGTTCCAAAATATCGCTAAGGGTATCGAGTCTTTTCTGGAAATCGGAACTATCAACTTGATAGATTTTAGCCAGCAATCGAAAAGACTCTATGACTGCAATATCCCACCATAGTTGGGTACGTTGCCCAAAAACGACTCCGATATTCTTCGTATAAATTTTTCGTTGATAGAAAGGATGCATTCCATCAACTTCGATTTTGCCGGAACTTGGCTTAAGAATACCGGTGAGCATCTTGATGCTGGTCGACTTTCCTGCACCGTTTGGGCCGATATAACCTATAAGTTCACCACGTTCGACCGAGAATGAGATCGAGTCGACGGCGGGTACATCAAAGTAGTTGCGATGAAAAAGGTCCCGAAACCCTCCCCATACTCCATCTCGCCGCTTATAGCTGCGGTAGTTCTTGCTAAGATCTTTTACCTCGATGATTGCCATGGGAATTCTACTACACTATATTCTCAGCGTCTGGTAGCAATGTTCGCACCCTTTCAGGTGGAAAGATGTACTAACCTGCTCGTAAGACAAAAAAAGCCTACGTGACGATTGAACGTTCCCCCCGAAGGGGATAAAGAGATAGTCATCACAAAGCACTGTAAAAACCGATTAGGGTTTTTTCCACCTCAGTAGGCAAGAACCAATCGAGGGCTTTAGAGACAAACACTAAGCAACACCAAATTATTAATGTGATGACTATCAGGAGAAACAGATGTACGACCCCGCACTAGTTCAACCAATGCGTGAAGAGCTTACTTCAGTTGGAGTAAAAGAGATGAAGACCGCTGAAGAGGTTGAGAAGACCCTTGCCGAGACAGACGGTGCAGTCCTCGTCGTGGTAAATAGCGTATGTGGATGTGCAGCCGGTGGCGCTCGCCCAGGTGTTGCCTTGGCGCTTAAGCACGACAAGACCCCTGCTGTCGCTACCACTGTGTTTGCTGGACAAGATAAGGAAGCAACAGAGAAGGCTCGAAGTTACTTCGTCGGCTTCCCGCCGTCATCCCCAGCTATCGCTTTGCTGAAAGATGGTCAAGTGCTGCACATGCTTCACCGTCATGACATCGAAGGTTGTTCAGCTGAGCAAATCGCTCAACAGCTAACGACTGCATTCGACGAACACTGCTAAAGCTAGAACGTCTTAGCTAGCGCTTTGCAAAGAAATTAACCGCAGAGGACGCTAAGGACTTCTCTCTGGGCTTATTTTAATACAAGCTTAATTGTACGCTCATTTTCAAGGGAACGGTAAATGAATCTAGAGAATAGCTATGTTCTCATTACGGGGGGCAGTCTTGGAATCGGCAAGGCGACAGCAAAGTTGCTTGTCGACAGTGGTGCGTCAGTGATCATCACTGGGCGCAGCGCTGAACGACTACAGGCAGCCGCTGATTCTACGGGAGCTATTCCGATTACAGCCGACGTGTCCAAGGCGGATGATGTTCAGCGAACTTTTGAGCTCGTTAGCGAAAAATTCCCT
>QIGM01000498.1 GCA_003230795.1 bacterium | reverse complement strand
TTTGACCTTGAGCTTAACGAAACAGATGACTGGCCCCAGATCGTACTTGCTTCTTGTTCTCTAACATTTAAAGCAGCTCAGTTCCACGACGCTTCAGTGATTACAATTCCACGTTCTCCGATCAGCCTATCAGAGCATCCTGAATTTAAGTTACTCGCTAGCTTTCTACCGGTAAGCAAGACACTGTCTTTTGGTATTAGCGAGTTACTGAGACCGGAGGGTTCTAGTTTCGTCATCCGTGCTTGGTATGTTGCCTTTAAAACTGTATCTGGCAGCATTATAGAACTCATTCAATTTAAGATTGCAGTTCCAGGCATTGTTCGTGAGGGTGACCGCGTAAGAGCTTGCAACGTCGGCGGCTGGTTTCGGAATACAAAAGGCATCGTTCGCGAAGCCTTTTATGTTTTTAGTAAGCAACCGTACTTCGTCCGAAAAGGTCAACACAGTTTCGGTGCGCCAGTTGACGTGACGTTGCCGAACGGAGAGTCTACGACTTACTCTGTTCGTTTCCCGAGCTACCCATCATTTAGGGTACTGCAAGCCGGAGATGACTTTGGGTGTTCTCAACCACTAATCCAAGCGTTGGTTCCGCAGCTAGACGCAAGAAACTTTCCCGTCATAGACGACAATCCAACCCGTCACTATGGAAAGGTGAACTGCCTCAAGAATCCTTCGTTAGACATTTTGATCCCGCTTTTCCCACCTAAAGACTGGGAACATCCGGACTTCGAAGGAATTCGCGCCTTTCGCCACTGGCCTCGAGAAGAATGGGATCTGCTTCTGAAACTACTCGATAATCGGGATATTGGAGACCTAAAGGATGTTCTCGACAGACCTGCTGACTCCGACGAATTAAAACGTCTTATCAGTTCGTTGAAAACTCCCAATATTCGGCCTGAACCTCCAGACAACGACGAACCATCGCCTCGTCCCAAATATTCTCTTCCATGGGAGGGGCCGGGCAAACTGAGCGTTCGAGGACCGTTCTTGATCTATAAAATAGCTCGGGGAAAACCCGAAAGCTCGGGTGAGAGAACTTATGCCTATCTAGTTGGTTCAGTATATTACGGCTTTGCGTTAAGAGTCTTCGACACCCTCGGAGATGACGAAGGAACCGCCGGGGCCCTAGGATTTGTTCGTTTACTCGTTCACGGAAGTCCTCGTCAAAGTGCTGATAAAGTATCTGGCACCATTCGAGTCGTCCCTCACCAAGGTGATTTTCACAAGACGATTGAACGGGCGATCACTGAGTCTGTCGGTCCACCACTGCCTGCTGTCTTGAAGTCCTAAGCCGACTTCACGCGTTACTATTTTCTGAGATTCGAAACCTAGCTCGCGGTATTGGAATAATCTCTCCATGCCCGAGCTAGGCCGATCTCTAAATGGTTTTTAGAAAAGGAGCTCACAGCTTGCCATCAAATGCTATTTCGACGCGCAATGCACTGTAAAAAACTCATCGAAACCGTTAAGGAACGGTTAGCCTTTCATGAGTTCGAGAAATTCTTTGTTGGATTTCGTTCCCTTCATCTTATCGAGCAACCACTCCATCGCATCTAGTGAATTGAGCGGTGTGAGTACTTTTCGAAGTAACCAAAGTCTCTGAATCGCGTCGTCTCCAAGAAGAAGTTCTTCTTTACGAGTTCCGGACTTATTGATGTCCATCGCTGGGTAGATACGTCGGTCAGAGAGCTTACGGTCGAGAACGAGTTCCATGTTACCCGTTCCTTTAAATTCTTCAAAAATAACCTCGTCCATACGAGATCCGGTTTCGATTAGCGCAGTTCCGATAATTGTGAGTGAACCACCGTGCTCGATATTTCTCGCCGCACCGAAGAAACGCTTTGGCTTGTGCAGAGCGTTTGAATCAACACCACCAGAGAGAATCTTACCACTTGGTGGTACAACTGAGTTGTATGCTCGAGCGAGACGAGTAATAGAATCTAGCAGAATGACTACATCCTTCTTGTGTTCTACCAGCCGCTTTGCTTTCTCAATCACCATCTCAGCAACCTGAACGTGGCGAATAGCTTGCTCGTCAAAAGTAGAACTGATCACTTCACCGTTAACGCTTCGCGCCATATCGGTTACTTCTTCAGGTCGCTCATCGATAAGCAGAACGATAAGAATCACTTCTGGGTGATTCTCAGTGATTGCGTTAGCAATCTGCTGCATGAGGATTGTCTTACCAGTTCGAGGCGGCGCAGTGATTAGCGCGCGCTGTCCCTTACCAATTGGACTAAGCAAGTCAATAATACGGCAAGGCAAATGCTCTGGAGAGGTTTCGAGATTTAGTCTCTCCTCTGGGTAGAGCGGAGTAAGGTTATCGAAAAGAATCTTCCCTTTTTGAGTCTCCGGGTCTTCGTGGTTGATATTGTTTACTTTGAGAAGAGCAAAGTAGCGCTCCCCTTCTTTCGGAGGACGAATTTGTCCTTCCACAGTGTCTCCAGTGCGAAGACTAAAGCGTCGAATCTGCGCTGGAGAAACATAGATATCATCAGGGCCCGGAAGATAGTTAGAGTCCGGCGCACGCAAGAAGCCAAATCCGTCAGGCAGTGTTTCTAAAACACCAGAGCCGTAGATATGACCATCTGAATCGGCTTGCGCTTCCAAGATGGCAAAAATTAAATCCTGCTTACGCTTTGCAGCGGCGCCTTCGATATCGAATTCTTCGGCTAGCTTTGCGAGGTCAGTAATGTCGGTTTGCTTAAGTTCAGCTAAGTTCATGGTTTTGGTAGGGTTATGTTTCTGGGGAATCTTGATTGTTTGGATCAATTAAATCTGCAGCAATGTTTCTCACCTGGGACTTGCCCGTAGACTTGATAGAGTGAATCGGAGTCTAAGATTGGAAACGATTGTGAGATGAAAATCTCTAAACGCGAAAAAGGAAGTAAACGTCTGGGAAAGCCGAACTGGCAAAAGCACCAGTAAGGGTCGGACTTGATTTACTACGAATAAAGGCAGATTAGCTTATTCCCGCGATATCGTCAATGGAAATAAGCTACTAAAACTTCTCAAGCTTCTAGTCTTTTTATCTCTTGCCGCTCAGCAATTGTCTTCGCTGCTACGGGTTTTATGTAGAGTAATTCTATGCCAAAACCCGAGTCATAACGCTTATAATGCGCTTCAGGGCCTTGGAATTCTATATCCCAGGCCCGCGCTGAATCGAGCGCAGGGTTGCGCTCCTCGCTATCGTATAATTCTCCTGGGTAATTAATCGAGAGGTAATCCTTAGGTAGCCCCTCTTCTTTTAACACCTCAATATCCGAGACAATCTCCACCTTAGCCGCCGCTGGGATACGGTA
>QIGM01000497.1 GCA_003230795.1 bacterium | reverse complement strand
ACTAGATAGAGCATATCTAGCTGATTGTCTGCTGCTAAAATAGACTGAATATCATCCAAGTCCGTAAAACGATTTGCTTCTATAGAAAGTGCAAACACTTTGGCAACAATAATATCCTCGGGTGTTACCGTAGGAAAGTGCGCAAACCCGTAATCAATGATGTTATTTTGTGCTCTCAAGATTGATTGCTTCACCCAAGGAAATACTGGAAGAAGCAAGTCGATAGTGCTTGATAATTCGTTTGTGTCGGGTCTGCCTATCACTAAAGCAATAGGATCTGACATTGCATCCTGAGAAGGAATCCAGCCCATAGCAGGCTTAAAACCAATTCCCCGAATAATCTTTTTTGCCGTTTCTCTACTCTGCGCAGCACTTCCTGTACAAAAAGCAATATCAATATCGTTAGTCATTCGTGGCTGCTTACGATAAAAACTCGCCGCAATCCCCCCGGCTACGGCATATGATTGAGGGTATGCCTCTAGGTGTTTTGAGACTAATTGAAGAAGTTTAATAGGTGTCATCTAGAAGAAGCGCCTTGCCAGAAAGCAACAGTTTCATCAATCCAACCTATAGCTTCCTTACTCCGCCCAGAGAAACTACTAGCGCGCTTCTTTAAGACATCACGGGTGTGCTGTTCAAATAACAGCATCAAGCTCTGTTTTTCTTCTTTGTCTAAGTCTAAGGAGAAGAAAATCTTGTTTCCGACAGGTGAACTGTGAACCAAATCACCCTCAACAAAGCGGCGCATTACATCTTGAACTCCCGCGATTGAAACTCCAGATAGCTCTGCCAGTTCTCGTAAACTACGAGGCTCTCGGGAAAACAGTAGGACTCTGAGCACTCTAGCCCACGGCTGTTGGAGTAAAAAATAGGTGAATTTGACCTTCATTTCCGAAGTGTATGATATTTCGAACGTTTTTGCAATTTCACTCCCTCTATACTACGGCAGAGAGCTGGTTATTGCAGCAAATGGAATTCGATCTCTGGAAAGCTAGAAAGCGTTTGAAGAAATTGGATGTGGAATATTGGCGGCTTAGTTCTTGCTGAAGAACGTGCCCGAACGTACGGCACCTTCAGCTGTTTCCACACCAAGCATACGCTTAGTTTCAACAGTCCCCTTAATTGTGCTGAGAGCAGTGATTACGCCTGCGGCAGCAAGAACGAAAGGGGCGACGAGAAGCATGAGGAAGACGCCTGGGATGAAAAGGCGAAAAACGAAAATTCAAAAAAGGGCGGTAGAGGTTTCTCCGATTCCGTCCTTTGCCCGCTGCTTTGTTGTGTAATAGTCAAGCTTAATGACCCTTCGAAGCTAAATGTCTCCTTCGATACGGATATTCTCCGGGTCGGCCATGCGGTAGCTCGTGCTTCGCCCTTTACCGGGATTGACGAGTAAGACGCCTCGCTCTAACAGCTCACGAATATCGCGCAGTGCGGTGTCTGAAGAGCATTTAGCAAGTTTGGCGTATTTTGAAGTAGTCAAGAACCCTTCAAACCCATCGAGCATGCGATTGATAACCAAGCGTTGCCGTTCGTTGACCGGTTGCTGGTTGATACGTTCCCAGAGCCTTGCTTTGTTTAGTACGCTAGCAAGCAGTACCTCAGCATCATCAATGGCTCGACCTAGGCAGTCGAGAAACCATAACAACCAGCCTGTGATATCGAGCCCTCCTCGTTGAGCGGTTTCGAGCCTGCTGTAGTAGTCTTTTCGTTCGGCTTCGATTTGTGAGGACATGCTGTAGAATCTCTCTTTGATTCCGTCCGCACGCGCAAGGGCCATGTCTGCTATTGCGCGAGCGGTGCGACCATTCCCATCCTCAAACGGATGGATGGTGACAAACCAGAAGTGCGCAAGGCCCGCGATGAGCACGGGATCAATTGATGGAGGCTGATTAAACCACTTGATGAATTGCTTCATTTCCGATTTGAGACGTTTCGCAGTAGGTGCTTCGAAGTGTATTTTCTCACTACCAAGTGGACCTGAGACAACTCGCATCGGGTCTGCCTCTTCTGGACGCCACCGAGCAACTGCAATACGAGACGTTCCGCTGCGGCCTGTGGGGAAGAGAGCTGCGTGCCAATCAAATAGGCGATCGCTTGTAAGCTCGTTAGTAAAGTTTTGGGTCGCGTCGAGCATCATTTCAACAACGCCCTCGACGTCTCTGCTCGGGATCGGTAGCTGAGCTACATCAAGGCCGAGCCGACGTGCGATCGATGATCTTACCTCCTTTGGGTTTAGCGATTCTCCCTCAATGGCTGAAGACTTGACCACGTCAGCGGTGATTACAGATAAGTTTGCTTCGGTGCGAAGGTCAAAGCCTAGAGCCTCTATTTTCCCTAATAAACGGCCTTGCCTATGGCGAACCTCAGCAAGCGGGGTAGTAAGCGTTTCGCTGTCCCACTGCAGCTTAGGCCAGGCACTTAGTTCGTGAATGTAGTTCATAATCACCGTATTTTCTGCGGTGATTATGAACTACATTCGCCGCAAGCGCAACTATATTTGGTAGGAAGAGTAGTAGGCGAGATCTTGAGTGAATCTGATTAGGCGAGAAAAAGATCGTCTGGAAAGGCGCAACTCTATCTCAGTTTATGCGATAACTACCTTCGGGTAGGCATCTTCGGTTGAGTGCCCTTTGGACGATGAGCAAAGGTTTGTGGCAACGAAATTACTCCTCTATCTCGAGATAGTGCTAGTCGTAATGGTCGGTTTTATGCCTTCTCGCAGGTTGTAGACCTTTCCCCAGAGCATCCCAACCGAACCGTTCAGGTCTATCTTAGAGATATGCAGACGAAGGCATTGTATTACCTAAACAGGGAGGAAAACGGCAGGGCATTCAATTACAAAAGCTACGGTGCGTCGATCTCAAAGGATGGTCGATTCATCGTCTGGTATTCTACCGGAGATGCCCCGATTCAAACGTCTATTCCTGGGGATGGAATAATTCAGTTCCCGATGGTTTACGATAATCTGACAGGGCTCACCAAACGCTTGCTGAACGTGTTGGAAGCGCCAGAGGGAAGTCAAAACTATTTACTGCATGAGGACGGCGAGACCGTATCTGTCGTGGGGCTAAAGAGCGGATACCGAGATGATCTCAGTGACCTGCTGAATGTGGAAGGTCTCGGCATAGGTAGACATATTAATCTAAAGACTCTTACTTGCCCATTATACGCTGTTGGCTGCACGCCTTCTATGAGTGTGAAAGAAGATTTTGATGGCGATGGAAAGAGTGACCTTCACATCTTCCGGCCTCAGCAAACGGGCACCCACTATGTCAAAGGCACAAATGGAGTACCTCTCATCT
>QIGM01000399.1 GCA_003230795.1 bacterium | reverse complement strand
GCGGTGCTTAAGAGTAAGTACTCTAATAAGCACCCAGATGTCATTAATACAAAGAAACGAATTTCAATGCTTCGTGCTCAAGTGAAACGAGACGGTGGTTCCGCCGCAGCTGGGGAAGAGGCTCTTGCTGGAATGTCGCCGGTCGCGCGAACGCTGCGCACGCAGGTAAACGAGATAAAAGTACAGATACAACAGCTCAAGTCAGAGAACGAGTCTTTGAAGCAGGCCGCTTCGGGTCTTGATGCGGAAATTGGGGCTATGCCATTAAAGCAACAGGAGCTGACACAAATCTCACGTGACTATACTAATGTGAGACAAAGCTACGAAAGGCTTCTTGCCGCCAAGGAAGATGCTTCGCTGCAGTCAAGCCTCGTGCGAAGCCAAAAGAGTTCACAGTTTAGAATTGTTGACCCGCCATCAAAGCCTGTTGTTCCGGCTGGACCTCCACGTCTCATCGTGGCAGTCGCGGGAGTATTTGCAGGGATTGCGTCTTTCTTACTAATCCCGATAGCACTTTTCTTTCTAAATGATTCGTATAAGTTTAGATCCGAAGTTGAGGATGAGCTTGGTGTGCCCGTAATTGGTGTAATCCCTCCGATGAGAACACCAGCAGCGCTAGTGGCAGGGCGGCGTGCGGGAGCGACATCGATACTCGCTTCGGTAGTATCAATGTTAGCAGGTAGCGTAATAATCTTTTTGGCACTGTAGATTTAATTTTTTTGGTCAAATCTTGTGGTCAAAATTGGGTGGAGTTGAGGAAGACGAGAATGAGTTCAGCGATGCAAAGAAAAGACTTTTCAAATACCGTAAGTTCGTCGTCAAAATCGGCGGCATCTAGACCGGCAGCAAATAGACTGGCAACAAAGCGCCGGCAGGTTCCTATTGCCCCGGTGCTGAAGTCGTCATCAAGGAATAATGGTCTCAGTGGAGGCCTGATGCTTTTGTCTCGTGGTCAGATCATTGACCTTGAGGCTGCCGAGCGATTTAGAATACTTCGCGGTCAACTTGAGCGACGAGCTATTGAGCACGGGCCTCAGCAAGTGATTGCTGTTACCAGTGCATGCCCAAGCGAAGGAAAGAGTGTTGCTTCGGTTAATCTAGCTCGTGCATTTGGAACTGATCCGAGAGGTAAGACTCTCATTATCGATTGCGATTTGCGGAAGCCCAACGTGCACCGATTCTTCAATCAGATGCAAAGCCCAGGTCTCAGCGATGTTTTGGTTGCAGGAAAGTCAATTCGCAGCGTGCTACGCAGTGTTGAGCCAGGGCTGGACCTAATCACTGCGGGAAGTCCAGTGGTAGATTCTACTCGAGCAATCGAGCAGCCTGGAATGCGTTTAATGTTAGAAGAGCTGAAGAAGCACTACCAGTATATCATTCTCGATTGCCCACCGGTGCTCTTTTGCTCTGAGCCTCTCCACCTTACAAATCTTGCGGCAGCAACATTGGTCGTCGCACGTTCGTGGAGAACGGAGAAAAAGCTAGTAAAAGATGCTGTCAATATGATAGGCAAGAAATCAGTTGCTGGCGTAATTTTGAACGAATGTTCAGACACCGTGAGTCAGTATGGCTACAACGGTTATTACGGTTACGATAAGCAAGCAATTACGAAGGCAAAAACAAAAGAGAGAAAGCGCGGAAAAGTTGGACCGAAGAAGAGCATTGTCGGGAGTCTTTTTTCACGCGCAGAAAAAAAGCCAAAGCCTTTAAAGAAACAGCCTTTAAAGAAACGGGGGCTGAGGAAAGCAAAAAGCACACCGACGAAAGAGGCCTAGTCGATTTACTACAATCGCTAGCCTCGGCGATAAGTAGTTGGTGAATCGAACTAGACAGATGTCACTCCCGAGGCCTTATGCGTTATTTGTACTTCACCTTACTAGTTGCACTTTTATCTCTCAATGCTTGCCGCTTTACGGTCCCGAATACCGGTGATGGTCAAGCGCTACTAGAAAGCGGTGTCTTTGGTGAGCGCGTGCCTGCCTGGGTCAATCAAACCAAACAAGAATCGATTAGAGGAACAGACTCAGGCATCATCCCGAGTAATTACTCGGTGCCAAGTGCGATAAAGACATCGCGTACTGTTGCTGAAACCGGAGTTCTTGATACGGAGCGTGCTCGCCGAGAGGCCGAGGAATCTGAAGAGAAAGAGGAAACTCTTGCCGCAGTGAGAGAAGAAGAGGTTGAAGCAGAGATTTCCCCACTAGACCGTATCGAACAGGAATGCCCTGGTTTGGAATCCGCAGTGAGCGATGCCTTGAGAACAGAAGCACGCGGGGCTCGAGTTAGAAAGTATGAGAGTTTGGCGGTTCGCTGCCCTGGAAGTTCCGACCTATGGTTCTGGTTAGCTAAGGATTATCAGGAAGCCGGACAGCTTGTGCAGGCGGCGCGGAGCTTTGAGCGTGTGCTTCTTGTCGCGCCAGAGAATGAAGCAGCAAAGGCTTTACTTGCAGTCGTAAAAGAAAAGCTAAATCGTGGAAGTACCGTTACACCTTAAGAGACTCTTATGATTCGTTCTGTACTAGTTCCCTTCGATGGCTCGCCTGCATCTTTTGCCGCTCTTAGTATTGCTTGCAGCGTTGCGGGCATTCTAGAGGCGAGAGTGTGTGGTCTGTTTGTCGAAGATCATAAGCGATTTACTGAGATGTCTCTTGCGACTGCAATTGCTGAAAATCTCAGCGGCGCACCGATCATTCTACAGCCACTTCCTCCTGAAGAAATGCTCGAAGTTGAGAACGACGTTTCGAAAGAAGGTGCGTTGCTTGAGGGCGAGTTTCGTCGTGTGTGTGAAGAGAATGAGGTTGAGGGGACTTATCTTCGACGCAGAGGCGAGCCAGCTGATGTAATCGTCCGGCAAGCGAAAGCCGTAGACCTTGTGGTAATGGGAAAGAGTGGTTTTGCGACAGAGAAGGGGTCGAGTCCGGTTAGCTTAACCGTAGAGCATTTACTACGAAGCACCTCTCGGCCAGTGCTTGTGGTGCCTGATGATGTAGTCGGCGAGTCCTCAGTTGTGATCGCTTATGATGGCTCTCGTGCTTCTGAGCGAGCACTTGTTATTGGTGCAGCGTTTGCAGAGGTATGCGACGTGGACAGTGTGCATCTGGTGACCGTCGGCTCGGATCAAGAAGAGCTCGCACGTTTGCAAGAGCCAGCGGTGGAATATCTTGCGCACTATGAGTTCAATGTCAGTCAAGTTCTTAGAGAAGGGAAAGCCTCAGAGGTAATCGCCGAGTATGCGAAAGAATGCGATTCAAGTGTGGTTGTCTTAGGGGCCTTCGGCTCCAATCGCTTCAAGGAACTGGTCTTCGG
>QIGM01000583.1 GCA_003230795.1 bacterium | reverse complement strand
TCACACACACTGGCTCAACACCAGGTGACTCAAACGCGTCGAAGTCGCGGTCATCTTTTTTTTGAGCGCAGCAACCACGAAATACGCGGTTGTTGAAACAAATTACAACTTCTGTTATCTGTAGCATTGCTACACGACATGCTCTAATTAAGTTTATTTGTCCATCGCCATGCGGAAGGGTCGCAGCAGATTGACTACCTACAAATACTACTGGAAAGTTCAAGTGTGGACCAAGCGCAAGAGCAACTGCAGAGGCAGAATATGCCATAGTGTCAACACCGTGAACTACTACAAATCCAGCATAGTTGTCATTTCGGCGTTCGTATACCGCAGTAGCAATTGAGCTCCAGTCCGATACGACCATGTCGATACTGTCGTTATTTAGCACCGTACCATCAGCGCGAGGGACAGGGTAGAAGTCGAAGTCAACTATTGAACGTACCTGTGGAGCTACTTTAAGAAAATCTGAAGGGTCTTCCGGTGGACGGATTATGCCATTAGAACCAGCCACCATACCGATGGTACCACCTGTATACAGAATGCAGATTTTTGGTTTCATCATCGTATTCTAAAATTGAGACATTAGGTAAATCTGGGCAAAGAGCGTTCTCGCGCCCTGTAGTTAGCGCAGTGCGGACAGTGCACTATTTCCTCCGAAAGTACTATTTCCTATAACGTCGCGTGTCGTTGCGGCTGCTTGAAGATTGACGCCGTTTAGGGCGGTTCCTGTTAGGTTTACCCGACCAAAGTAAGCACCTTCGACCCGTGCGTTGCTCAAGTCGGCATCAGTCAGGTCCGCCCCGGTGAGTACTGCTCCTCTGAGGTCAGCCCACGCAAAGCTAGCGCCAACTAGGTTGGATTCTTTGAGGTTAGCTTTCTTAAGATCTGCCTTCGAGAAGTCGACTCGCTTCATCGACCTTTCCGAAAGATCGGCGTTCGGCAACACAGCAGACGGAAGCTTTGCATCATCCAAAGGTGACTTGGCTAACCTTTCACCTAGTTTGTGCAGCAACGATAGTGCATTACTGCCTAGATAGACGCCAGTTTCTCGCACTTGCCACTCCTGCATGCGAGTAAGTTGAATCCATTTCGCTAAATTCGTTGTTTCCGGATTCATCTCCGCGAGCAACTCTAGAACACGCGTTGCCCAAGGCTCATGCCCAGCGTGTGAGCGGCCATCTTCTTGAATTCTTGAAAAGATAGCCCTCGCTAGAAAGTACTCTCTTAAGTAATTATGTTGGAACAGAAACCTGTCTGCGTCTTGTTCCAGGAAGAAACACGACGCGAATTGTTCACGCAACACGCTACGAGAGGGAAGGATAAATTTTGTTTCTCCAGACAATTTATGGTGAACCACTTCGGGAGTTGCCTTTTCGCTGTTCTGTTCATACATTTCCCACGCAAGTTCATTAATAATGAGTCCCATTGGTTCCTCGGCATGCAGTTCTACGTGCAGCGGGAGGTTGTCTTCAATTTCTGCCGAAGAATCAAACCAAGGAGCAACATACTCTTTGAAAATATCTACCGTGCTTACGGGATCTTTTAGCCTTGGTAGTGACGTATTGGCGATGTGGGCGAGCAGCACGTCGGACGCAAACTCACTCTTTCGTGGAACATTTTCTAACTTGCCCAGCAATTCGGTTTTAATCGGGTTGATCTTGGCAAGAATTGCCTGAGCATTGTGCTGCAAGTACGGCCCTACCTCACTTTCGCTAAGGATGTGATTTCCAAGTCGACTGTTCCAACTCATCAACGTATTGGTATCTGGCTGCATCTCAGCCAGCAGCTCTAATACCTCCTCGTGGATCTCGGCACGTCCTACTTTTGCAGGGCTGTTGTGCTCAATGCGTTGGTAAATCGCTCGAGCCAGGAAGTAATAGTTAAATACGGGACTGATAAATGAATACTCATCGTCGGCACTGCGGTTTAAGAATGACGCTGTTCGTATCTCATTATGCAGCACTTCCATATCGTGCCCTCTAGTACCTTGAGGAGAAAACTCCGCCGTCAGGTGCTGCAGGTCTTGAAATCCGATGTAAGGCGTGTCATGAATAAAGAGCGACCAAGCTAACTCTTCCGCTAAATGCAACCTTTGCTCGGGAGCAAGGCTTGAACGCCACTCCTCTCGCTTGATCCAGCGGCGGACGTATTGTTCAAACACCTCTGTCCGGCGTATCTCGTCCTGCGCCGCCAACTCGGGCAGTACTTGCGTCGTCATATCCAGTAGTAGTGGATGAGACATCAAGCTGTCGTAGCTGTTGAGCGTTTTGATCTTCTCCTTGTATCCTTCCGCTTGTTCGCCAAACACACGGTCCAGGTAGGTTGTCCAGTCTTGCTCCGTAAAGCGGTTGAGAACAAGCGGCTTACTGCGTTTTGCAACTGACGCTTCGGGCCACACCCCGTCATAAGCGTCTTGGATCTCCTGGTCGCTCTTGTATAGATGAGTCCGACTGCTTAGCAGCACTTTACCGTTCGCAAGGCAACAACTGGCGATCTGAACGAGATTGCGTTGGATATCGATATTGGCGATTCGTTCCGCCATCTCGTCGAAACCATCGAACAGCATGATCAGTCGTCCCGCCTCAATCAGCCTCCGAATGTTTTCTGAACTGAGCGGTGTATCAATCTTGCTAAAGTAGTCCAATAAGCACAACTCCATGGAGATTGCTTTATTGAAATCTCGCAGGTTGATATAGAGCGGAAACCGTGCTGTCTTTGGTTGTTCCAGAAACGCCTGCGCTAGGCGGTACTCTAGATGCTTTACCGTGGTCGTCTTTCCTGTCCCCAGATCACCAAGAAGAAACACGACTGGAGACTCACCATCTGTGAAGTTAAGCAACACCTCGTCGGCAAAGCCACACTCCTCTCCATCCAATGTGCACGCAGTAAGTGGCATGTATAGCTTCTTTTTAAAAAGATCGCTTGCCTCATATGCGTCCACTACCTCTTGAGCAACGGGGCGGAAGTCTACCCGTGGCAGCCGAACATCGACAAGAAGAGCGTCCAGAAGCCCTTCGCTACCAGAGACACCCAACTCTTCGTACTCTGATGCAGACAATCCCTCGGCAATTCGCGCCGGATCCAAAAGGGTGTAATCAAAACGGCTGCGGAGAGATGAGTGTTGTTGGCAAAAACTGTCTAGTGCCTTGAGGACCCTCCCCACGTTCCGCAACCGCATCACAGTTGAACCAGATAAGTATCGCATCAACGTCGTACGGCTAAGCCCCGCTTCACGACTGATAAACTCCATGCGATGCGGCTCGTTCTCTATTAATTCAAATAGCCAGCAAACCCGTCGCTGAAGCAACCCGGAATCAA
>QIGM01000065.1 GCA_003230795.1 bacterium | reverse complement strand
AAATTGCTAGAGCTATGGGGATAGAAATAGGGTGGGTATATCAACTTCAAAGGAAGCTTAAACGCAAGATGAAAAATCTTGGGCAAAATATCTCCAATGATATTAAAGATTTATAGATGGAAAGGAGTGAGTATGATGAGTGATAAGAACCGAGGGCAGGATGTGTCAGAGTTCTTAGATCACTTGACCGAATTTCTAACCTCAACACCCGAGCGCACTATGGATGAGTTAAAAGAAGAGCTTCGTGCCGAAGGAATCGATCCGGAAGCGGTAATAAAAAAAACACATCAACTTGTAGATAAAAAAATAGAAGAATTCGTGGATAGTTGGCAAGAAAAAGCGCAACGTGAGCGTATTGCTGCCCAGAAACGAATAGAATCAGTCAAAACTAAAGCTTTTTTGTCTCCTGAACAAGTTCGCGAGAAAATCTTCACTTTCTTTGGAGGTGAACTCAGTAGTAAACAGCAAGAATATGCACATGCTTATTTCAGGAAACTTGAGAAGATAACAGAAAAGGATTTAAGAACATTACTTGAAGATTTGGAACGATTAAAATATCTCGATGGAGAAGTATGAAATCAGAAAGGAATGATTGATTATTGTGGGAAATACAAAACGCTCTTGGTCTAAACTCAAAGCAAGAGAGATTATAAAGACTCTTGGAATCAGTCATCCTACACAAGTTGAAATTGAAGATATTGCTTGGATACGTGGAGCCCTAGTTAAAGAAGAACGGCTGGAAGGTTCCGAGGGACGGCTGGTTCGCCAAAAAAACCGTGGCATCATTTCGGTTAAGGCAGATATACGAGAGCTTGGTAAAAGACGGTTTGTTATTGCTCATGAATTAGGACATTTTGAGCTCCATAAAGAGTTGGGACCAATAATGGTTTGTACTGATGATGATATGTTGTTCTGGCGTCAGAAAAGGCGACCTCAAGAAGAGGAAGCGAATATTTTTGCAGCCGAGCTGCTGATGCCAGAAGAATTGTTTAGCTCAAAGAGCAAGTGTTCTGATCCAAGTCTTGGTCTCATAGAGCAATTAGCCTCTGAATTTAAAGTGAGCCTTACTGCTACAGCACTAAGATATATTGCCTTTAGTCCCTATCGCTGCACTTTAGTTATTTCTGAAAATAAAAAAATCAAATGGTATAAAGCTACTAAGGATTTCAACTATTACTTGAAAACAGGTATAGATCTCCACAGGTATTCTGTTGCTATCGATTTTTTCGAAGGCAAGACATTAGCTCAAAAGATAGAAAGTGTATTTGCCAATGCGTGGATACAAGGAGAAAATCTGGATTCAAATGCTATGATCAAAGAATACTCAAAGGCATTACCCTCATATAATGCTGTCATGACTTTACTATGGATAGATGAAGATATTGATGGTTTTTACTCCGAGGATGAGGAGGTAATCCCTAAGTATGATTCTGATCATTTTACACCTGATGGGAAACGTTGGAGATGGTAAATGATTTTTTTATAATCTATTCTTTAAAGATATTTTTCTTTAAGATTTGAAGAGTAGGATTGCCGGAAGAATTTAGTAAACGTATATCTTCAGCTATGTGGAGTGAGCAACATGTCAACAAATCATACAGAATGGCCCAAAGCTATTGATGAAGCTGTCAATCAGACACTGTCATGGCTGCTTGAAGAAGACCAATTCTTATTTAAAAGTGCAGATGAAGAAGACTTTGTAAAGTTGTGCTCTGGTTTGGGAAGGATAATCAGGAACGAGTTTGGTTTGTGGGCAGGTAATAAGGAGCTTCTCGGTTCTTGCGGTTTGAAGTCCATGCACACTGACGATGCTTCTATAATGATAATCAAAGCTGTGTGGGAAAGGATAGTAGAGGTAGAGCAGAAAAGACATTGAGCGAAAGTATTCCTGTCGAGATTCAATAGTTTTATCTTTTGATGGGATGTTAAGCCCTTGAACCATTGTAACTTGGTAACTACAAAGGGGTTGTGCAAACAAAAAAGTTGCATTTCAGCCGAATTGAAAGTTTGGGTTTGAGAATCATGTTATACTGTAAAGAATGCAGTGTTTCTCCATTTGTTTAGGCTGCATAAGCTATGTTTGCCCCGGAAACATTATGCGGAGGCAACATAAAAGCCAGGAGATGGTAATCAGACAAGCAGTAACAACGTTGGCATGCCAGTGCAAGCTGGAGTGTGAACCTCTCAAGTAAGGTGTGTCTATGGCTAAAGAAGTCACTCGGTACATTAAGCGTGAAGTCGAACGCGAGCTCTGGGCTCGGTCCGCCGGACGTTGCGAGTTCGACGGTTGCAACAGGCTTGTGTACAAGTCGCCTGTCACTCAGGAACTCGTCAACGTATCTGAGAAGGCGCACATCTATTCGTTCTCGGAGGATGGCCCTCGTGGATGGGGTCCGTTCAAAAGAAATCCAGCAGGCTTGAATGATACCTCCAATCTACTGCTTGTCTGCCACGATTGCCACTGCATGATCGACAATGAGAAGGACGACGGACGCTACCCAGCCCCTTTGTTGCTGAAGTGGAAGGAGGAACATGAGCGACGCGTGGCTGTTGTGACTGGTGTCGACCCCAGCAAGAAATCCTGCGTCGTGTTATACGGGGCTAACATCGGCGAAGAGAAGTCGCCACTCCAACCTGAACACGCAAAATGGGCTCTTTTCCCCAAGTGGTATCCGGCTGAGGAGCGCGCTCTTACCCTTGCCATGTCTTGGGAGGGGAAGGACAGTGATCCCGATTACTGGTTGACCGAAGAGGCCAACCTTCTGCGAGCATACGATCGCTACATCCGTCCTCTGATTGTTGACGGCTGCCATTTCTCGGTTTTTGGCTTTGCTCCAATGCCTCTACTTATACGGCTTGGAACACTCCTCACCGACAAGGTTGCTGCACAGGTCTACCAACTCCAACGTGAACCGGAGCAGACGTGGCAGTGGACCGACTCGGCTCCAGAAGTGACGTACATAATTCACGAGCCACAAGCGATTACTGGTCCGCCTGCTCTGATCATCTCGCTTAGTGCTCTGATTGCGCCCGATCGAGCAACTTCTGTACTTGGCCAGCATGTCACGCTCTGGGAGCTAACGATTGAAGAGCAACACAATGATTTTCTGAAGACCGTGCAGCAACTGTCAGAGTTCAGGAAGGTCTGCCGAAGGCTCATGGTGCTCATCTCGAAGAAGCACGGCATCGATACCCCGCTCGCCATATTCCCAGCAATGCCAGTGGCATGTGCCGTCGATCTCGGGCGTATTCGAATGCCTAAATCAGAGATGCCGTGGATCATTTACGACTATAACAACACTCGCGCAGCATTCGTGACT
>QIGM01000019.1 GCA_003230795.1 bacterium | reverse complement strand
GAAAGGGGACATAGAGGATAGTCATCAAAACACAGCAAAAACCCGATCAGGGTTTTTTCCATTGAACCACAATTGCCTGAGCAGCGGATTTTCTGAAATCAAATAATTCACGCCACAGCGAAAGCTGTCGAGATTTCCTCTTCTTGATGACTATCCAGTTTAACTACTTAAGGATAGCTGCGGCGCTGTCTGCTGCACCTTTGGCGTTGGAAGCAGCGTCTCCAGCATCCTCTGCTGCTTTCTTTACACCTTCTAAAGCATCAGCGGCTGTGCCACTTGCTTCTCCAGCGGAATCTTTCGCTGAGTCTGTTGCCTCATCCGCAGCGTCCTTGGCGGAATCTTCTGCGGAGTCTGTTGCCTCATCCGCAGCGTCCTTGGCGGAATCTTTCATTCCTTCTGCAGATTTCTTCATGCCCGCTGCGGCTTCTTCGTGGTGCTCGGCAAGAGCGAAGGATGGGATTAGCGCAAGTGCGGTTAGGGCAAGTAGGATATGCTTAAGTTTCATAGTAGTTTTCTCCAGAATTAGTGGGTAAGTTCGCACTATAGTCCGCTTTCCAGGAGGAGAGGGCAAATCTCAGCCGCGAGAAGGTATGCAGACGGCTAATTTAGGCGAAGAAACTTTCAGTCAATCGGCCGGAATATAAGCTTTTCCCACAGCATGTAGGCTCCTTTTTCTCCGCACTCATAGGTGGACTCCGCCCAGATGGAAATTTTAGCTCCCGACGCTATCGGGTGCACGCCAAGAGAACGTTCGGCGGGTGCTCCGCGCTTTTCACAGTCAAGATGTCCGTCGTGATACGGTAAGTTGCCTTCATAGAGGGTAAGATCGTTCGCGCTAAGTTTTAGGGGAGGACTCCCGTCATGTTCTAGGACTGCCTTGAGGACAATTTCATACTCACCAGTGGCGCCAGGAAAAGAATTGAACCAAATTTGGCCTGATTCCGCCTTGCCAGAGCCTCGAATTCCCCAGCTTCTAAGCCCGTAATAATAACGCTTCTCCCAAGCCGGATCGTGGCCATCACTATTCTCGGCGAATAGAATAATCTCGTCGTTAGCGACTTGATTGCTGGGGGGCGCTTCAACTTCGAGGAGCAGGGTGTCGATAATCGCTAGCCCTGTTCCTACGAAGCCTGGACTGAAGAAGAGCAGACCGCAGAGAAGTATGGCGGCAAAAGCGAATAACTTGAAGATTCTTCGTTTCATTCTTGGAGTTTACGAAAACTCAAGCTGCTTGGCGAGACGAGATATGATGGGTATTGGCATGGCCCGCTATTTTCCGTTCTTTTTATAGTGTAATGCTTGTTCTTTCCCTTAAAAGAGCGAACACTGACTAATTCCCTAGCGTCAAAGGCGACTCCGTTTTAATTAATACGACATGGCAAAGATTTTAATAGTTGAAGACTCAGAGACGGACGAGACCCTACTCTTGTCCTTTATAGATCCCGGGCACTCTTGTCTCACCGTAGATAGTGGTCGTGGTGCAATCGCCCTGATAGAAAAGGCCGTCCAAGAGAGAGAACATTTCGACCTCGCTCTTATCGATATCATGTTGCCTGACATCGAAGGGCTAGTCGTGCTTGAGATTCTTCGGAAGTTAGAGAAGGAGGCGGATGGGGTGAGCCCTGCAAAGGTGGTGTTAGTGAGCGGGATAAGTGACCCACAGATCATCAATAGGGCCAAGGGTATCGGAGTTGACGGCTACATTAAGAAGCCGATAGACCGAGAGATTCTCGAGCAAGAGTTAAAGACTCTAGGGATTGTTGCGGACTAGGTATGGATTTCTCTGCATGGTTTACTCTCGCTTTAGTTGTTGTTGTTTTCATCGTGCTGTTAAAAGACATAGCTCCTCCCGATATCGCCTTCCTGGGAACGGCGGCATTACTCGCCTTGTTTGGGGTAATTACTCCAACTGAAGCTTTCGCTGGATTTTCCAATCATGGAGTGCTCACCATTGGCGCTCTTTTTGTCGTCGCTGCGGGCTTACGTGCTACGGGTGTCCTAGACCAAATAGGCCATTACTTATTTGGAAAAGTCGAAGACGATAGTGGCTTGTTCGCGAAACTTGGCTTCGTTGTTGTGCCAATGTCGGCCTTTCTCAATAACACTCCAATAGTCGCGATGTTTCTTCCGCCGACAATCGAATGGGCTCGTAGAAACAGAGTCTCTCCTTCGAGAGTTCTTTTGCCACTCTCGTATCTCGCTATTTTTGGCGGTACTTGCACGCTTATTGGCACCTCAACGAACCTCGTTGTGGACGGACTAATGCAAGAGCAAGGCATGGTCGGGATGGGCTTGTTTGAAGTTGGAGCTCTCGGCGTTCCCTATGTTGCTATCGGCTATATCTACCTTCTAACTCTTGGAAAGCGGCTCTTGCCTGACCGAAAAGAATTGCTCGAACAGCTAGACGATTCCCGCCGTGATTATCTCCTTGAGATGCTTGTTAGCCCAGAGTGTCGGCTAGTGGGCCAAACTGTGGAACAGGCGGGACTTAGGAACTTGCCCGCGCTGTTCCTAATTGAGGTTGATCGAGAAGGAGAGTCTATCGGCCCGGTGGCGCCGGATGAAGTCTTGCGCGCTGGGGATAGGCTGGTATTTACCGGGGTAGTTAGCAGTATTATTGAGCTCGAGAAGATCCCTGGGCTTGTTCCGGCCGTAGACCCAACCTACGAAGTTGCCTCCTTCGCAGAGCGCGGACGACGATTATGCGAGGCCGTCGTTTCGCAAAGCTCTCCGCTCGTGGGGTGTTCTATACGAGAAGCAGATTTCCGCGCGACATACGGAGCAGCGGTTGTTGCAGTGCATCGCGGTGGTAGTCGTGTTGAGAAGAAAGTCGGAGATATTCGCTTGCGACCAGGTGATACTCTGCTGCTGCAAACGGGTGCGCATTTCGTGAGAGCGCATCGGAATAACCCTGCGTTTTATTTGGTGAGCAGTATCTCAGGTTGGCGTCCACTTCGACGAGAGCGAGCGTCTTTAGCCGTGCTTGTTTTCCTTGGACTGATTATCTTAATGAGTTTTCAAATAGTTCCTACCGTTGTCGCCGCAGTAAGCGCCGCGGTTGGAATGGTGGTGTTAGGTTGTATCTCTTCCGGTGATGCGCGACGAAGTATCGAATGGCAGGTCTTAATCACGATTGCTGCCGCCTTTGCTCTAGGTACTGCGCTGCAAAAAACGGGCGCAGCTTCGAGTATTGCAAATCTCGTTGTGGACTATACCAGTGTTTGGGGCCCACTCGCTGCCCTTGCTGCTTTCTATATTGTTGTGTCCGTTTTTACTGAGCTGATAACAAACAACGCTGCTGCCGTTCTGCTCTTTCCGATAGGACTTG
>QIGM01000248.1 GCA_003230795.1 bacterium | reverse complement strand
CTTCGTAGTCACCGTCTTCTGCACGAAGCAAGACTCGATTGTCTAACAAGAACTCCTCAAGCTCGAACGGTAGTTCGTCTTCGAGTTGCAGAGGCGCTATCTGATCGATTTTCTTTTGACTGGAGAATGGAAGCTTGTAGGTTCTGTATATAACCTCACGTCCCGACAGCACTCCGACACTACTATCAATATCTATTCCGAGGATGCTCTCAAGTTTTTGAGAATCCACGACTAGCTTAAATTTTTCCTTATGCTCTAAGGCGACTCCCTCTTCGCTATCTTTTTCGTTTTCCTGAGGCTCGTTAGAAGTATCTGTGTCTATCTCCTCAGATTCCTCCTCGAAGAGTTCGTCAATTGGGACGGTTCTGACTTTAAGTAGAGTAATGGATTCTTGTGGACCTATAGTTCCTGCCACGAGAGTGGCGAGATCATCGCTGATATCGATTGCAACAACTGCTGACATAATGAACTAAGATTCCGAGGGTAGACGATCTTTATACTTACTATTTAAATAGCAAACTCATCACGAGCACTAAACATAAAAATTAGAGGAAATGAGAAATAAAACCAAAATACCCCCTAATATTAAGTATAAACGGGAGGCTACCTTATTGTTACCCGCTTGGCGTACCCACCGGACTTGGTCTCGGGGAGGGTGTGGGTGAGCCACTGTTTGACGTTCTGGTGGGACGGCTTATTGCCACTGCGGTGCGGTAGGTGTCGATACTCTCCTCCGACCCACGAAGTTTGAGCGTAATTTCGATCGCTTGAGGTAGTGACGCTCGTTTCGGTTCCCAGGTATCAGCCCAAGTGCCGTCCTTAAAGAAACGAAATTGTAAACCGCGAACTCTCTCCGCAAGTGGAAACACCAGCGTTCTTGCATCTCGAGTTTTCTCTTCGTCGACATCAGCGGGAGATTCTTCGCGAACTAGCACTTTATCTTCTGATGCAAATTTTTCGTCATCCTCGTCGATCGGCAAGTCAGCATCAGAACTCACTGGATCCTGTAGTCGGTATTCGACCTCAACGAGACCAAAGTTCTGAATGCTACGAAAACTTGTCTGGGCAGCGTTTGAGCTTATGAAGCGTAAACGGTCAGTGCCTTCAGACGAGGACGAGCTCTTACTCGCGCGGAGATACTTAGGAGTGCTGCCTCTTCCACCGGAACTTCCTCGAGTGTCGTCTAGAGGTAGAGCGACTCGGCCAGTAAGTTCTCTACTCATACGCTCAAGTACGTACTGTGCGGTACGAGCAGTGCTCTCTTCGCCAAGAACGATACTCCTACCGCGAAGAATACCACTTATGGTCCCGTAGAGGATGCCAGAAAGTAAGGCGAGCATCAAAGAAACTACGAGCAACTCTACTATGGTGAAACCTTTCTCAGAACAGTCAGACACCACTAAGACAATCCTCCGGCTGAGGCAAAACCACTACTACCGCTGGCCGCCTGGGTGTTATCGATAAAATAGACCAATGCGAAAGTATCGTCCTCCGTCGGGCCCCAGGAAATGACCAAGTCGACTCTTCGCAAAGCATCTTCAATCAATGGAAGGTCTACGCTTGTTACTTCTTGGTTAATTGACCAGCCCTCAAATTCCTTCTTGATTGCTTGCTTCTCATCAACAGTGTCCAGATAGCCAATTGTTTCGAGTCTCGAATAAAGAGGGTCTTCTTTGCTACCAGTTTCGGGTGGTTGTTCGGCGACCTCGAGCATTGTCATCACATATTGCGAAAGAAAAGCGGCCTTGGTTCGATTGCGCTCGTTATAATAGGTGTCGAGCATTCTAGTGTGAAGTCCAATTAGAGTCGTCAGTGCTAGACCGAGGATAGCGACCGCCACTGCGATCTCAACGAGCGTAAAACCAGAAGCTCGCCCAGAGGATCGGCCAGAGGATCGGCCAGAGGATCGCATTGTCTCCGAAGTCGGCAAATCACTTGTTACTACATCTCTAGGAGGCATCGCTTGACCTCTTGTAGCGAGTATCATTCAAGGACCAGTCGAACTCTCTGTCACCACCTAGCACGCGGACAACGCTGGTAGCCGGATTGTTGTAGATAGTAAAGACTTGCTCACCGGCGCTTAGGTGGACGATTGCAAATTGCGATGCGCTTCCCGATACACGAAGGATTGCAGTGCCGGAATTAGACTCCTCTCCCTCGATGATAACATCGCGAAAGCTTAGCCCTGCACTCAACTTTTTCGGTTCTGCAAGGCTTGGAAACTCAAGGGGCGGGGATAAACGAACTCCTGCGTCAGGGTCTCGAAATCTAGTCTGATAAAACAAAGAGTCCAGAGCGCCACTTTGTCGCCTATCCTCCTCTTCAAACTCCTCCTCGACTGAACGTAAATCTGAAAGTTCTTTTTCGGAGCGACGTTCTTTCTCACCCTTTGTTCTAAGATTCTGTAGGTAGTCAACTTGAACCGACTCAGACGGATCTAAACGAACCTCCCGCAGTACGTGATAACTACCCTCTGATATATTGAGAATCAATCGATAGGCTTCACCACGAGCCGCACCTTCATTATGTAAGAACTGCCACGTTGCGCTAAAGGCACGCATTTCACTCTCATGCTGCCAACCGAGTATGGAGCCCAGGCGTTGAACGCTCAATGTGCCTATGACTGCAATCAGCGCGACGACGACCACCAGCTCTACGAGAGTAAAGCCTCGTGATTCGGCTTGGACATCAGCAAATACCCGACGAGCAAATACCTGACGCTCCTTAGGGTCGAATCGTGACATCTTGGCTAGCCCCATCGCCACCCTCAACTCCGTCTGAGCCTAGCGTTGTAAGAGTAAAGTTTCGCCCACCGCTCTCGGTCTTGTAGATGTAAGGGAAGCTCCAGATATCCTTAAGGTCGGAGTCCTCGGCGAGAGCAACGAAAAGTTTACCGCTCTTTCCTACCTCCGCGTTCGCTTTTATGAGGTCAGTAAGTGCGGTGGGGTAGGAATTGTACTTGAGGCGATACTGCCCCAGGAGATTCTTCAGCTTCTCCATCTTTACGACGTTGAGCTCTGCCTTGGCCGACTCTCCTTGTCCGATAACGTTCTTACCGACAACAACTGCAATCAAACTAATCAGAACGATCACAACCAGTAATTCCACTAGGGTCATTCCTCTTTCACTTTCAAGTGAAATTCCACGGACTGAGACTAACTTTGATATCATTTCAATTCCTTCCTCTAAGCGCTTTCAATCAAATCTCTTCGCTCAAACTGCGCATTATATAGTCATCACACTATGAATTTCCTGTTTCTTTACGTTTGCTTCTAGCATCTATGGCAATCTCTTGCCTGTCGAATGGAAAAAACCTAATCGGTTTTTCCGTTTTTTGTGATGACTATC
>QIGM01000243.1 GCA_003230795.1 bacterium | reverse complement strand
AAGCAAAATTTCGGCACACTTTCTGCCAAACGAGCCGGTGCCTCCGGTAATTAGTACTGTAGTGCCTTTTAACATTTTCTCTTCTCTGCTTCTCTCACTTGCCTAGCTCATCGAAAAATTACTCTAGTCATACAAGGCAGTTGACCGTGCCTCGACGACGAATAGTCCAATCGGCGTCCCATCACTAAACGCGAAATTCGAGAGAGCCGCAAGTCGCCCTCCCTTCCATCAAAAAATAGAACGACTATACACGCACTAGTAGGCGCGGTTGCGAGAATTCTTCAATACATGCGTCCAAGACTTCAGTAACTTTGGTATTTCCTCTTTGATAGAAAAGTAATCTTTGAGATAAGCACGAAATTCGGCCGGAACTTCAGAGGGCCTAACAGGCAGGAGCGTCTCCTGAAGAGCTGTATCATCGAGAACAATTCGGAAAAACTTCGAATCCGATCCAATCGAATGAACCCATTTCGCTTGATCTTGCACGTAAATGAAGTGGCTATGATGCCAAAGTCGAAATCGATCAGAAAAAGGATTTCCGTATATCGAGGCACTTACCGAGCTGATCACCCCTTCTCGACGATCTATCTCAGCTATTTTATTTTCGAGCGACAGCGACTGTCCGAGGCCCTCAATCGGCAAGGCTGCGTTTAGAAGCTCAAGAATATCGGCAACAGTCGCTGGGCTCTCAATACGCTGATGAGATATTCCTGGCCCTCGCAACATAAAAACACAGCGTAGCTTGAAATCAGTAATCAAATGCGGCCAAGATTTCGAATGTTCAGACGCATCCAACGTCGGATCGAAAAACATCGCATCGTAGGGCTTCAGCGTGAGGCCATGATCAGAGGTTACAATCAGGAAATCTTCGGCCTCGCTGTAGTTCAAAAAGCGTAAATTATCTTCCATCCGTCCTACCGCCCTCTTTATCGAAGAAGTGTAGGAGGCCATATCGCCACGTTCGAGCCACTCTGGGTCATCATGCAGGCCCATGTCATGAATCAGATTGAAAGACGGCTGTTCGCTACGCTCGAAAAAATACTGTTCGCGATTAGGAAGGTTTTCGATTTCTCGAAGCGGTAAACAAGGATCTCCATCGCAGAAAACGCGCTCAAATGGGGCATGTAGTAACTCATTAAACTTCTTCGAAGGTCCAATAAACCGAAGTTCGTAATTTTCTCCCAAGAGATTTCGATAAAGTGCTGAGCGAAAATCAAGTTGTCTGAGATTTTCAACAAAACAACTGGGTGCTTGGTAGGCTTTCGCATCGTGAGGAGTATCCGCTCGGAGTTCTTTTGCGGTTCTTCCCGTATGCATCGATGAGGTTGAAGCTAAAGTCTCGCCATAACCATAGCAGTAGGGAAGTACGATCCCATTTTCCGCAATCTCCTCCATGAGGCCGTCGGCTAGGTCAGCATTGTTATGAGAGTTAAAGCCCTCCGTATTGCATGCGCGAACCTTGCATGCACTGAGGGAGTCCATCATGTACCATATAATTCTCATTTGTTTTGACGATTCCAAGAAAAGTGCCGAGAGCGATCAGTCTACTTTTAGCTCCAGAGATTTTCTCTGATGCAGAAAGTACGTAAGTCTAGAATGCTATTTTTTGAACGTCCACTGAGTTCGGCAATCTCGTAGAGTGAAGGTAGTTCCACTTTCGTTATTCCGAATTCGTTGAAACTTTTTCTTAGCTCAAGTGCATCCCACACAGCTCGCAAGGGTTTGGATGTAGTCGAACCAAATATCGCCGTCAAGGCTTCATCAACCGTACTGTCCTTGCCCGCGACGGCATCAACGATCTCGGGAAGAGAGAAACTACAGGCTACCCCGTGCGGAATATTGTGCTTAAGAGTTAGATAGTAAGAAATGGAATGGGCAAGCGAGGTGCCAGTATTGGAAAACGCTAAGCCTGCCTCTAAAGAACCGAGCATCATTTGAGTTCGAAGATTGGGGTTCTCAAGGTCTTCAACTATTAGTGGGAGTGTCGTGAAAAGACGTTTTGCAGCACTGACCGCATGCCGAATAGTCACGGGGTTAGCATTCCGGTTCCAGATTGACTCAAGTGCGTGCGAGAGAGCATCTAGACCGGTTTGCATGGTCAATTCCCGAGAAAGGGTCACACTTAACTGAGGGTCGCAGATTGCCGCTTCCGGCCAAAGGCAACTTCTGTGAAGCGAATATTTGCGGCAGGCTTCTGAGTCCCAAATTGTTGCCCAGGGGGTTACTTCACTACCGCTGCCCGTAGTAGTCGGCACGGCAATGATCGGTATTGATTGATTAACGCTTTCTGCACCCTGTTTGAGCAACTGTCCTAGTTGGAGTTTCTTGTCTCCACGTCTTCGCAGTGAAATAGCTTTCGCGGAATCAATCACGCTGCCGCCACCCACAGCGATTATTACCTCATACTCTTCGGAAGGAAGCGTATCCAGTATCTCTTGCAAGTCCTGAAGCTCGGGGTTAGGGCGAATTGCAGACACTACCGAGACAATGTTCGTGCTCACATTGAGAAGTTGCTGAATTAGAGGTCGCTGCATACCACCTTCTGAGGCAACCAGCAGCGCTCGCCGCTCGTTCAGCTGCCTCAGTATAGAAGTCAGAGCATCTTCGCCGAATACGAGCGATACGGGATTGTAATATCTAAATCCTTGCTCCATATTAGCTCTCAGAATTCAAATAATTCATGAAGCGCTCCTTCACTTCGAAGGGCTTTTCTTTCGGCCGAGGCAGGTTATCCGCTACCCCCGCTCGCGTCTTCAGCACGATAAAAGTCAAAGTGGGATTCGAACTCCACTCACCCACAAGAGATTCTAGTTCTTCCGCTGAATGCGCAAACCATACTTGAGGGTAACCACTTGCAGCAGCAATTCCGAAAAAATCTACCACAGAAGAGCTCGTGATTTGACCACCAGTGGATTCGTGCATACCGTTGTCGAATAAAACGTGAAGCAGATTCGATGGACGATAAAAAGCATTGGTCGAGAGAGATCCCATTCGCATAAGTAAAGAACCGTCCCCATCGATCGCGCAAACCTTGAGCAATGGTCGTGAGAGTGCCAGACCCAGTGCAAGCGATGCCACGCAACCCATGGAACCTACCATATATAGATTCCGTTCCGAGTCGTTGATATTGTAAAGTTCGCGACCCGTATAACCGGTAGTTGCCAGCAAGGCTGAGCTTTCATCCAAGCCGGAACTTACCGCCTCCAGAGCTTCGCGACGTGATGGCAGTGAGAAATCTCCTTCTTGCGCGCGCAGATCTCTTGATTGCGGTGGACAACTTCCGTCTTTCTTCTCAACATCAAACGATTCGAAAGTACCTTTTCGAACGATGAAGAAGAACGATCTCCCA
>QIGM01000471.1 GCA_003230795.1 bacterium | reverse complement strand
GTCGATCTAGCCGTCGAATAAATCTCTTACGTTGTTCTTCTTTTGAAAGGTGGAGAAAGAATTTCACGACGATGGTGCCGTTCGAAGCTAGGTGCCGTTCGTGGGAGCGTATACTTCTGTAACGTTCTTCCCAAAACTGTTTCGAAACAACGGTATCCGGTAGCTTTTGAGATTTCAAATACTCAGGGTGAACGCGCACCACGAGAACTTCTTCGTAGTAACTACGATTAAACACTCCAATGCGACCACGTTCGGGGAGGCGTTTCGCGGAACGCCAAAGAAAATCATGATCGAGTTCCATAGAACTCGGTTGTTTAAACGAGTGAACTTGAAATCCTGCTGGATTCACCCCAGTAAATACCTTTTCAATCGTGCTATCCTTGCCGGCGGCGTCCATTGCTTGGAAGACGCTTAAAGCGGCGAAGGTATCGCTTGCATAGAGACGGCGTTGAAGGGAAGCGAGGCGTTCTCGATTCTCTTCCAAAACCTCTCGCCGTGCTGATTTCTTCGGGGCGTTTTCCGGTGGCTCGGTGGAGAAATCTGAAAGGGAGAAAGATCCATCAAAGGGAGCGAGGTAAGGGGAGTCGATATAGAGTTCGTTCATAGCTTGTGTAAAAAAATCGCCTTATTTGTTTAGGGGCTTACTACCGCAGAATTCAATGCTAGAACAAAGCCGTAAGAAAGTATCTAGCCCAGCGCAATCCCGACATAAATGCAGAGAAATAAATTCAATTCAGTTGGTATCTACCCCTCACTACGTGCCTATTTTGGGCTCGCGACCGCTCTTGAATTGCGTTCAGCTGAAGGCGCGCGCTTTTCAGAGCAAAGAGAATATGACCGTAGCGTGGGACTGGAGCTCGAAAACAGAAAGCTCGGTGATGCCGAGAAACTCCTTTTCTGGGGAGGGAAGTTATTAGAGGACAAGAAGTATGAGGCTACATTTTTTTCCGAAGGACGCTTTCGTATCGGTATTTGGGCTCTCCTGCTCGTGGCCTTTCTCTCTGGTTCTCTAAGTAGCTATGCGGTCTTTTTCTACGATGGGACCACGCCAGTCAATGTTTTGAGCGTGCTGCTTGCCTTTGTCATTCTACCGCTTGTGCTGCTCGCTTTGAGTATCTTTGTCTTACTACCTCCAGGAATTTTTAATTGGGGAATTCTTAATTGTCTTCCGTTTGTGGCCGACTTTCGAGAGTCGATTGCAATGCTAAGCCCTGGTCAATTCGTGCATGTCTTGCTTAAGCGAACTCCGAATAAGTTTTCTGAAACAGTAGAAGGTGCTTTCTCAGACTCAATGCGCATGCGTCGTTTGCGAGGAGCGGTCGAGCGCTCTTTGATTCTGTTTGTGGGGCAAATATTTGCTGTCTGGTTTTTCATTGGAGTGCTTATCTCCTCGATGTATTTGGTAGTTACTAGCGACCTGGCTTTCGGTTGGAGCACCACACTCGACGTTGAAGCCTCTGAACTTCACGAAGTAACGAGCCTTATTGCTGCTCCCTGGCGTCGTTTCGCTCCGCACGCTGAGCCACGCGAGGAACTCTTGGAGATTTCTCGATTTTTCCGTTTAGGTGAGGGGGTAATTAAAGGTGAGTCCGCTGCGACTCCGCTTGACCCAGCGGTGCTTGGTGAGTGGTGGCCGTTTCTCTTGCTTGCGATACTTGTATACGCGCTCTTACCTCGGATTTTGCTCTATGCAGTCGCGAGGTCCCGACTTCGTTCAGTTTTAGGGTCCTCAGGGCTGTTGCTTCCAGGAGCGGACCTTGTGTTGCAGAATATGAACTCGGCCCTTGTGATGACTTCAGGTGGCCAAACTGGAGCAGAGGAACCCCTTGTGGCCTCGGGCGAAGAATATCTCTCAGGGGAACTTCCCCTAGGTACATGTGTGCTAGTTCGTTGGGCGGGACGCGAGGGGGAAGTTGAGCGGCTGAGGGAAACGTTTCGTGCCAAAGGTCTATCAGTAAACGAGGTTTATGAGGCTGGCGGTAGCGTGTCGATTGAACAGGAGTCGAGACTGCCTAAGCAAATTGCCGCTGTTGATTCCTCGCATGCGATTATTGTCATGGTAAACGGATGGGAGCCGCCAACGGCTGAACTGCTCGATTTCTTAACTGCGCTTAGAGGAGAGCTTGGTGATGGGCGAAGCGTTTTTCTTCTACCTTTTGCCTTAGATAATTCTCCTACTGTTTTGAAGTGGGCAGTTTGGAAGCGGGCTTTGAATTCCTTAAGCGATCCCTGGTTCTTATTGCTCGAGCATAGTTTCGAAGAATCCAAGTCAGGAGCGACGTCATGAGCGCGCCTAAGCTTGCCGTGATCGGCCATCCGAATAAGGGCAAGTCTAGCCTAGTCGCAGCCCTTGCCTATGATGATAGTGTTCGCATTGGTGCTGATCCAGGGACGACTAAGTTTTGCCGAGAGTTCCCGTTTGTTGTCGATGGAGAGTTACTCTATACGCTCGTTGATACGCCAGGCTTTCAGCGAGCAAGAAAAGCGCTCCATTGGATGCGAACGCAAGAGACGGATGCTTCGAAACATCCGCAAGTCTTACAAGAGTTTCTAAACGAGAGCACCAACGCTCAGACTTTTCCGGATGAAGTTGAGCTCCTCAGGCCGGTTATTGCTGGTGCCGGTGTGCTCTACGTGGTGGATGGTTCGGTGCCGTACGGTTCTGAGTATGAAGCCGAGATGGAGATTCTGCGATGGAGTGGGCAGCCGAGTATGGCGCTGATTAATCTCATCGGGGACGGAAAGTATGTTGAAGAATGGAAAAGAGCCTTAACGCAGTACTTTAGTTTGGTGCGAGTGTTTGACGTAGTGAAGGCAGATTTCGCTCGCCGAATAGAGCTTCTTGAAGACTTTGGAACGCTTCGAGATGAATGGCAGAAGCCGCTGGAGCGAGCAGTAGAGGTGGTGAGAGCCGAAGGGCGAAGGAAAGCGCATCAAGCCGCTCGCAAGACGAGTGATACGATTGCGGAAATGCTCAGCTTGAAGCTGAGTCAGCCGCTCGGTAAGGAAGGTAGAGTTGAAGACGTGCGAGAGGATCTCGAGAAGCGATACCGCGAGACGCTTCGCGCTCGAGAAAAGTCTTTGAGAGAGGCGGTTGAGAGAGTTTATCTGCAGCACGGTGTGGTGCGTAAAGAGGATACGCTCCAAGGACTTGAATCGCAGGACCTCTTTGCGGCAAAGACTTGGAGCTTTTTCGGTTTAAATAAGCGAGACATCCTCCTTTTTGGCGCTGTTGGCGGAGGGGTGATTGGCAGTGCCCTAGATATTGCGACGGCTGGCTCTTCGCTTTTTCTCGGCACGCTAGTTGGTGGTGGCGTAGGGGCTTTAGGCTCACTTCTCGCTGCGAACAGTATT
>QIGM01000345.1 GCA_003230795.1 bacterium | reverse complement strand
AAGACGCTTGGACCCGAAGCGCGGAAGCGACTTCAGGTATTGCAGTCCCTGGACGATCTCGGCGTCGGATTTCGATTAGCACTCCAGGACATGGAAATTCGAGGAGCTGGAAATCTTCTCGGTAAGGATCAATCAGGGCAGGTGAACACAGTTGGTTACGAGCTTTACTCCAGAATTCTAAAAGACGCGGTAGTGCAGCTTCGGAGAAAGAAGGCAAAGCAAACGGACACAAGCGAGTTGCCAGAAGTTGATCCAGAAATGCAAACAGGATTCCCTGCACATATTCCAGTTGCCTACATTCCCGATGTCGCTGAGCGCCTGTTGCTTTACCAAAAGCTAATAGAGCTCACCACGGTGCAGGATGCGGCGGCGGTAAAAGAAGAGATTGAAGATAGATTTGGTCAATTGCCCGATGAGGTCATCATACTCCTCGAGCTAATGGCTCTACGTGCTTTTCTGAAACGAAGTGCGATCACGAAGCTTAGCTATCGCTCTGGCGAAGTACAGTTCGCTTTTCATACGGATGTCGAGATAGCGGTTGATGTAGTTCGCGAAACAATTGCCGAGTTTGCCGGACGTTTGCAGCTTGCACAGAGCGGTCAGCTCCGTTTGAAGCTGCCCCAAGATCAGGTGGATACCCCTGCCGATTTACACCTTGAGGTAGACTCCGTAGTGCGTAGGTTACTCCCAGAAGCCTCCTAGCCCCGCTAAAGAACAAGAATACTAGGTAAACCGCTTAGTTATTCGTTTTATTGAGTTTTAGCGCTCAGGATGTGATTATCTGGTGCCCAAATTGATAGGATTCGCTGGGCTGAAATTTTAAAGGTATCGAATCGAATTTTATAGTTTTCCAAACGCGTACTTATGACAAAGACGATTTTTCAGTTTCTCGTATTACTGACGCTGCTCACGCTTCCCGTCTCTGCCTATTCCCAAGAAGCCTATTCCCAAGAAAAGGAGGAGGAAGGTGCTCCCGCCGCGCAAAATCTCTCCGCCGGTATGGTGATAGATCGCATAGTCGCCACCGTTGACGGTGAGCCATTGACGCTTAGTGATGTACGACGTCACCTCATCGCTGTCGGGCGAGGAGAAACCCTTGATGCCGCAGCCTCGAAAGAAGAGGTCCGCCCATCCCTCAATGAGTTAATCGGAATCACTCTCCTTCTTAGAGAAGCTGAGGCAGAAGGCATAGCCGTAGCTGATGATGAGATCTCCGCGTATATCGGAGAGATTAAGCGACAGAATCAAGTAGATGCAGCAGGTTTCGAGGAACTACTGAGCGCGCAAGGATTGAACGAGAAGCAGTATAGGCAGCAGGTCCGCAGTGATATTCTCAGAGCGAGAGTAATGTCGGCGCGAGTGCGCTCCAAAATTAATGTTATAGACGAAGACATCCAACGTTACCTAGAGGAACGTCCGGACTTGATTCCGACCGTTGGCTCTCAACGGGTTGAACAAGTTGCCATGCCTTCCGCACTGATGGCGGAAGCTCCGGCAAGGGAGGCTCTTGAGAAAGTGCGGGAGAGAGTAATCGCAGGTGCCTCAATGAAAGAGGCAGCTCAGACTCGTTATGTCGATCTTGGGTACCTTAACCCGGCCGAGCTTCGTGAAGAACTTAAAAGCGTTGTCGAGGGTGCCACCGTTGGAGAGCTGAGTGAACCCATAGTTTTGTCATCTGGAGTGTACTTGTTTCGAGTCTCGGCGGTGTATGCCGAAACCAGCGATATCGATAGCATTTTAAAAGAAGAGATTCGTCGGGAGCTTTACGAGCGTCGCTTCAAAGAGGCCGTTACGGAGTATGTCAACGTCGAGTTGCCAAAAAAGTATCATGTGGAAATTAAACTTTAACATCGTAAAGAAGGGGAGTTCGTTGTGTTAGCGAAGGATAAAATTTTTCGAGAGTATGATATTCGCGGAGTTGTTGACGGAGATTTCGATGCGGCGTTTGCCCAGAATCTTGGTCGAGCCTATGCGGCGAAGGTGCATGATACTCTGGGCACTAACCCAAAAGACCGAAGCGACCTAAAGATAGGCGTTGGCATAGACTGTCGCCTGACAGGAGATATGCTCTCAAGCGCTCTCATTAAAGGACTTCAAGAAGGCGGAGTGAATGTTGTTGATTGCGGCATGGGCCCCACTCCTCAGCTTTATTATTCCGTGGTTACTGCCGACCTCGACGGTGGGATTCAAGTAACAGGTAGTCACAATCCTTCCGATCAAAATGGATTTAAAATGATGATCGGCAAGACTACTCTTAGTGGAGACATGATTCAGGATCTCCGTAAGCGTCTCCCTGCGGTGGCTAGTGATTCGTTTCAGCCAGCAGAAGGGATGAAGGCAGAGGAGTATGACGCTCGAACCGACTACATCGCAGAGTTGATTAAACGTTCGGTCTCCGAGATGGGAGATAGAAAAATCAAAGTTGTTGTCGATGCTGGAAATGGTGTTGGTGGAATGGTTGGCCCTGATGTTCTTCGTGGGCTGGGTTGCGAGGTCATCGAACTCTATACAGAGCCAGACGGGAACTTTCCGAATCACCATCCGGATCCTACCGTTCTTGAGAACATCGTCGATCTTCAGAAGATGGTCGTTGAGGAAGGCGCGGATCTTGGAATTGGCTACGACGGTGATGCCGATAGAATCGGAGTCGTTGACGAGAAAGGCCAACCTATCTACGGCGACATGCTTTTGCTGATTTACGGAAAGCAACTTCTGAAAGAAGTTTCTAATCCGACAGTGATTGGAGATGTAAAGTGCTCTGAAATTCTGTTTAGCGAGCTTTCTGCTGCGGGCGCGAAGACAGTAATGTCCAAGACCGGACATAGTCTCATCAAGGCGAAGCTCAAGGAGCTCGATGCGGAGCTGGCCGGAGAGATGAGTGGACATATCTTCTTCGCACATCGCTACTACGGCTTTGATGATGCGATTCACGCCTCGGCGCGTCTCGTGGAGATACTTAGCGCGCAGTCTGAACCACTCAGTGCGCAACTCGAGGGACTTCCTCCGGTGGTTTCTACTCCAGAGCTGCGAGTTGATTGTCCGGATGAGATTAAGTTCGCTGTCGTTGCGAAGGCACAACAGAGTTTCCCAGAGTATGAGGTTAATACGCTTGATGGTGTGCGTATTTCTTTTGCGAAAGGCTGGGGACTTGTGCGAGCGTCTAATACCCAAGCTGCTCTTGTGATGCGCTTTGAAGCGGAAAGCGAGCAAGACTTGAATCAGTACCAGCAGCTTGTAGAATCTAGAATAGAAGAGATTAAACTTGCACTGTAGTGCGTCGTAACAAACGCCATGTTCGAATTCGAGGCGCCCGGGTTAATAACCTTAAGGACGTGTCGGTCCAGATCCCTCGGGGAGG
>QIGM01000519.1 GCA_003230795.1 bacterium | reverse complement strand
GGTCTGAGTCTCTCGCTCGAAAAGCTTCAATGATTTGCTGATGCATTTCTATGCTCTGTTCAACTGCCTCAGTATGGCTGAATGAGATTCTACAACGCTGGAACTGATTGAGCAGTCCACCGAGCAAGGAAACCAAACGTTCATTACCGCAAGCTTTGACGAAAATTTCATGAAACTCGTTATGAACGGGGATCATTCCAGCGACATCTCCACTTTGGTAGCAGTCTCTAAGCTTCTCGTTTAGCTGCTCCATGCGATCAATCTCTTCATCTCGCAAAGACTGGGAAGCTAGCTTTGCAGCGTAACCCTCCAGCACCTGCTTGAGCTCATAGAACTCAGCGATATCTCTATTTGTGATTGGCGTGACACGGGCCTTAATCTGCAGGAAGCCTTCGGATTCGAGTTGGCGAAAGGCCTCTCTCACCGGAGTTCTACTAGTCTCGTAGCGCTCTGCGATCTCAATCTCCTGAAGTCGAGCGCCAGCGCCAAGCTCACCACTAACTATCGCCTGCCGAAGGCCGTCTACGATACGTTCTCTGAGTGTCCGTGAGGCTGCCTTTAGTTTTTGCTTTTTTCCCATTTACTTCTTAATCTATGTGCCAATTGCTGTGATCTAGAGAGAATTGGATTACTCTCAAGACTTATTTCCCTCACCTAGTGTCCCGCGATGTAGAAAGAGGTAAAGTCGAAAACTTCTATCCAAAGCGTACAAGCGCGGAATGTAGAAAATCCCAGTAAAAAACACAAGTATACAAGATGTATTCCCGAGACCTGAATATTGGGCTAAGTATTTGATTTTTATGACTAAGCTCTATGCGAACTCCCAACGAACTTCCTACGACGATTAGTAAACTTATGTCTGAGACGAATAATAATTTACCTTCTCAAGAGCGCACGAGCTGCAACGGCGCATCTGCAAACGGCACGACAAGGCCGAAAGCTCTGAAGGTTCTCAATGAACAAGATCTCCTAAGCCTACAAAAGCCAGCACAATATCTAGGCAACGAACTCGGTGCAGTTGTTAAAGACGACAAGGATGTAGACGCCCATATCGCGCTCGCCTTTCCTGACGCCTACGAAATCGGCATGTCGCACGTCGGCTATCAAATACTCTATGACATCATCAACAAAGACGAAGGCTCCTGGGCCGAGCGGGCGTATATGCCCCTGCCCGACATGGAGGCTTTGCTGAGAGAGAAAGAATCTACTCTGACCTCGCTCGAGAGCAAACGCCCTCTTCACGAGTTTGACGTCGTTGGTTTCAGCCTTCAATACGAACTATGCGGCACTAATATTTTGGGCATGCTCGAGCTCGGCGATATTCCCAGACACGCCAAAGATCGCTCAGAGCAACATCCAGTCGTAATTGCCGGTGGTCCCTACACTTACCATCCGGAAGCTCTCTCTCCGTTTTTTGATGCATTCTTTCTTGGAGACGCTGAGGAGTTCATGCCCGAACTTCTGGCAGCGATTAAGGACGCAAAGAAAGCTGATGGCCCGCATCGCGAGCGACTACTCGCAAGTCTTAGGGAAATGGACGGCGTCTATTTACCAAGAGACTTCGACGAACACTTTGATGAAAATGGTCAGTCCATCGGGCTTCGCTCGAATTTAGCTAGCAAGGAGCAGATCACTCGACGCCTGCTACCGAGCCTAGAAGGCGCTCCATTTCCCGAGAGACCAATCGTTCCGAACATTAATACGATCCACAATCGTCTCACCGTCGAAGTCATGCGCGGCTGCGTGCGAGGTTGTCGCTTCTGCCAAGCTGGTTATCTCTACCGCCCGCAGCGGGAACGCTCGCCTGAGGAGATAGTTGAGATAATTCAAACCGCCTTACCGCAGACAGGTTTTGAAGAAGTTTCTCTTCTGAGCCTTAGCACAGCGGATTACTGTTCGATCGTTCCACTTTTGACTTCCTTGATGGATAAGTATGGCGAAGGTGACAAGCTTGCCATTTCCTTTCCCTCCACGCGTGTTGATGCACTTACTCCGGAAGTCTTAGAGCAAGTACAACGCGTTCGTCGCACCGGTTTTACCATCGCACCAGAGGGAGGCACACAACGCCTGCGCGATGTAATCAATAAGGGTGTGACTGACGAACAAATCATAGAGACATGCTCAAATGTGTTTCGCATGGGCTGGTCCGGGATAAAGCTCTACTTCATGCTCGGGCTACCGACCGAAACCGATGAAGATCTACAAGGAATTGTCGATATCGCCAGACGACTGAAGGCACTACCGGTTGCTAAGCAGAAAGACATTACCGTGAGCGTTTCAACTCATGTTCCGAAACCGCACACCCCTTTCCAGTGGGCTGAACAGATTACTCCCGATGAAACTATTCGTCGGCAACGCTTTCTCGCTGACGGCTTGCGTAAGACTGGAGTGAATTTTCGCTATCACGAACACTTCTCGAGCTTTCTCGAAGGGGTGTTCTGCCGAGGCGGCCGAGAACTCTCGAAGGTAATCGAAAAAGCCTACGAAATGGGCTGCCGATTAGATGGATGGAAGGAGCACCTCAGCGAACAGAACTGGCTCGCTGCCTTTGAAGAATGCGGCATAGAACCCTATTCCTATCTTCGCGAACGAGATGTGGAAGAGCCCCTACCCTGGGATCACTTAAGCTGTGGAATTCCGAAAGAGTATTTTGCGAAAGAATACAAACGCGCCTTACGATTTCGCGTGACACCAGATTGTCTAAAAAAGAGCTGCTCTATTTGCGGTGCATGCGATTACGATATCGCTAAGAACGTGCTTTGGCCGCGTGATGAAGCTGCCGTTCACCTAGGAGTCGATAAAGAAAAGTCTGAATCATCCGAAAAAGCTCAGCGTGCGCTTGCTGAACGACACGAACAGAGTCCAAAGCAAAAGCTTCGGGTAAAATACGCAAAACTCGATACCTTTCGCTTTCTTGGTCACCTAGAAACGGCGCGAGTCATTCACCGCGCAGCAAGACGAGCAGAGCTTCCCATTTGCTTCTCGCTTGGTTTCCACCCTCTGCCAAAGATTGCTTTTGGACCCCCGCTTCCGCTCGGAATAGAGAGCACGGCTGATTTCTTTGATGTCAGTCTCTTTGAAGAGCTCAATCCGGAAGACTTTATCAGCCGATTCAATGAGACTCTCCCACCGCAACTGCGCCTACTACACGCTGTTGCGTTAAAGGGAAAGACGCCCTCACTACAGGAGTCGTTTACGAGCATGACCTATAAGGTCGACTGGATCGTGCATCCCGGTGGTCTTCTCTCAGAACTTAGTGAAAGTTTCGCGGCTGGGGAAACAGAAAGTCTATGCGAAAAGCTATGCGAGCTAGAAATCGTACGGCTCGCGAAAGCTGGCAAACGCCAAGCCCGAAAGAGAAAAGAGAAACGCTTTGCCCTTAGTGCCTTTGTGCAATCGATAAAGATCATGGAAGCCGAAGAAGGCTTTGCGGCTCCAAGCATGGAGTTCACTCTGCTCTATGACCACACTCGGGCTTGCCCCAATCCGATAGAAACAGCTGGTGCCTGGTCAGAACTCTCAATTGGTGAATACCGGGTGAGGAAGCTAGAGACGACGCTAGGTACACCCGTAGATAAAGTCACGGAAATAGCTACTGTCGTAATGGATGGAGCTCCGGCTTGAGGCTAGCTCAGGCCTGCTCTTCTGCAAGCTCCTCTGGATCCCAGAACATCCGGCGTAAACTAATCGCGTAGTGCGCGCCGGTGCCTAAAGAAAAGATCACAGAAAT
>QIGM01000183.1 GCA_003230795.1 bacterium | reverse complement strand
CGCTTTGCGCCACAGCATCATAGGCACGCGCCCTGTATTCCTTGAACTGAGGAATAGCGACACTTGCTAGGATTCCCACAATAGCAACGACAACAAGTAGCTCAATTAAGGTGAAGCCTTGCTCCTGCACCCTCTTCATACTCACTGCTCCTCTAAAGAGAGTTCAATGAACGTTTGAGGACGTCTGAGGAACGGAATCTCGGATACCGCTTCGCTGGAATCGCAATTTTCTCTCCCGTCTTTGGATTTCGCCCGGCACGAGCTGCGCGCTGTTTCGCATAGAAGGTTCCAAAGGAGCGTATCTTTACCTCTCGGCCGGCCTGAAGCTCGTTCGAGATGTGTGTAAATACTCTTTTCATTTCATCTTTGATTTCTGAGTTCCGGTCTATTCCCGAGCTCATAGGCTCGGCGAAACAAAGAGTCGTAGATAGTATGATGCCACCTAGAAGGGACGGCAGAATGAATCGCTTTTTCATGAATGTTCACCAAATAGTGCATGTTGCAAAAAGCATGAGCGGTCTTAATCAAGATTAAGACGCACCAATGCTCACGAGCACTACTAATCGCAGATGAAAAGAGATTGTTTCGTCGTCAGATCTGATCGACGAGAATTGTTTTTCTACGCTACGCCTGAAAACGCCGGTAGACTTCTGGAATTAGAGATTCAGAGCGCGCTTGAACCGCAAGTTGAGAAGCCGTTCTTGCAAGCCTCGCACGCTCGGTCTTTAGAACGAACGCATTCGCGCCTTTCTCAATGATAGTATCTTCATGATAACTCGGGTCAGCACTAAAGCAGAGGAATGGTAATTCTTCTTGATTTCCAGCTTCGCGTAGGTCCGCAATAAGCTCAGTGCCACTTTGGTTCGGCATATTAATATCGCAAATTACCAGGTCGAAATGTAATTGATTGAGGACTTCTTTTGCTTCCTCCGCGCTTTCCGCGGCAACCACGCTCATATCAAGACGCTCAAAGAAGAGCTTAAACAACGAGCGTTGGTCGAAATCATCTTCCACCAGAAGAACTAGTGGTTGGCCTGCTACAGTCGAGGACTGCTTTTCTAACTTCTTAAACATCACAAACTCCTAAGTTACAACTACAACGCGGTGCCTATGCTCAGCCGTTGGTATCGCGTTGTATTAGATCTATCGACTGTAAGGAGTCAGATCTTAACCGGATAATTCGTGATGAATTTACGAGTATTATTGCCTTAAACAAGGGCAATCGTTTAGCCTGTTTTAGACTGAATTGCTGCGGGAATTTCGAGGTACCGCCCCGCAGGACGGCTCTCGATCGCAATTGAAAACAGGCTTCTGGTTTAGTTAAGCACCCGCCGAGAAATCAGCTCCTTGAGTCCCGCAAAACCGGGCTCAGCAAGCTTTACCTTTACAGAACGACTTCCGACCTGTCCGAGCGCGCTCGCGTTGGAGAAGGAAAAAAAGTTAAATCCGCCGTTAGGCCACTTTGAGCTGAAAAACTCAGGAACATCCGGATGAATCAGGTCAAAACAGTGAATACCGAACTCTTCAACAAGAGTCGGAATCGCAAGCTTTCTGAAAGGAGTTTTATCTACTCGACTCGGGATTACGGCTCCACCGTTGCGCTCAATAACTTCGAGTACCGAAGCAAAAGGTTTGCGAATAACAAAATCGCTTCTGCCCTGAGCCCATTCAGGAACATTAAGTTCCTCCAGAACCGAGAACAACTCGGCACTTGTCTTATCCTCAGGAAACAGAGCGATGATTGATATCTCATCACATCCACCAACTTCACACAGTAAGTCTAGTCCAGGAATAAGACTTAAATTCGTTCCCGCAGCCAATTCCCTAAGCACATCGACATACGTAGCACTGTTATAATCTGTAATCGCTATCACATGCAGACCCTTTACTCGAGCGAGGCGCACTAAAGCTGGCGCTGGATCAACACCACCAGTAGAGAAGAATCCCTCCGACGCTGGGGTGTGGATCCTTAGATCCATTTCGTATTTCTTCCCTTTCCGAGGTGGCTTAGCGAGGAAGCTCGTCTTCTTGCCTTTCGCTTTTTCCTTCGCTTTTCGTAGCGCCTTATTTCTCTTGGCAGCTTCCCTAAATGGCTTAAGCGAAGCGGCAGATGGCGATATCATATTCTGCTTTAGAGTCTCCTCTTCTGCTGTCAGCTCTCTCTCGTCGCCTTTCTCGGAAGTAACTGCAGGCTTTGCTCCAGGCTTCGTAGCCGCAACTTTCTTCGCAGGAGCTTTCGTCTTAGCGATCGCGACCTTCTTCTTTGCAGATGATTCTTTCGTTGCACGCGTAGGTTTCGCCTTCTTGCTTGGCGCCGCACTAGCTTTCTTCGCAGCGGCCTTCTTTGTCGCAGTTTTCTTAGCTGCGGCTGCTTTAGACGCTACTTTTTTGCTGTTCGCTTTCTTCGCAGGGGCTTTCTTTGCAGAGGCCTTCTTTGTCGTCGCCTTTTTAGCTGCCGCTTTCTTCGTCGTAGATTTTTTCGTTGTTGATTTCTTTGAGGCAGCGGCAGCCTTCTTCTTAGCTCCCATGCCTGACTTCTTCGCGCTCGCCTTTGCTTTCGCCTTTCCAGACGCAGTGGCCTTCTTCGCGCTCTTTGCCTTACTCGTCACTTTCCGAGAAGCCTTATCTCCGCTCAATTCAACGTCGACTACCTTATTCTTGGAAGTCTTTTTACCGACGCTGGCAGGCGTTGCTTTTGCGTTACGCTTTCGCGATGCACCTTGACTACTCGATTTCATACTTACTCCTCTTTTACGGTTTCTTGTTCTTGCGGCTGAGACGCTTCGTTACGAATACGTTCAGCTTCGGCACGTTGATATTCTTCGGCGGCGGCCGCCTTTTTTAACTCCTCATCAACGTCCACTTTTACGCTGGTCAAAACACTCGAACTGGCACTAGTGTCGATTGTTGGTTCAGCGGTTGGCGTACTCATCGCGTAAGGCAACACTTTCTTTAAGATCGTCTTAATATCGTTAAGCTGGAAGTCAATTCGATCGAATGAACTTCCACTCTGAATCGAATCGAGCTGGGACGATACTTTCTCCAGCTTCATTGTCACCGAAGTGAGTTTCGTTGAAAGCGTATCAAGCTTATTTTCAAGAAGCCCAACTTGACTTGAGGTCGCAATCCCCATGAGATGAACCACGCTTGATACCGGCACGTCACGGCCTGCTGCTTGCGCCGATCCAACAATAGGAGTTCGCGATTCAGAAAGCGCTGCTTTCGCTCTTTCGATCACCTCACTCGCGGACCTGACCACATCCGCAGCCGGTGCACTCTCCTCAGCGACGCCCATCTCTTCGAGCGTTGATTCTAGTTCTTCATTAGTCAGATTTTCTTCCGACATCGGTCTACCAGCCTATAGATCG
>QIGM01000377.1 GCA_003230795.1 bacterium | reverse complement strand
GCTTTTCGCTCAGCTTCAAGAACAACACGGCGAGAGAGAACAATATTGCCTCTTTCACGGCTAAACTTGAGAATCTTAAATTCGTACTTTTCGTTTACGAACTTATCGAGATTACGCTGTGGTCGAATATCGACTTGAGAACCCGGCAAGAACGCTGGAACACCAACGTCGACCTGAAGTCCGCCCTTAACTTTCTGAACGACTTTACCTCGGACAACGCCATCTTTCTGGAATGACTCCTCAAGATGGTTCCAAGTGCGTAGCTGCTCTGCGCGGTCTTTCGAAAGTACAATCTCTCCAGACTCGTTCTCAGAGCTAAGCATGAGAACTTCGACATTATCTCCGACTTCTACAGAAATCTTTCCGTCTTCGTCTTCGAATTGTCCTGCGGGAATGTGTCCTTCGGATTTAAACCCGATATCAACAACGATGTAGTCTTTTCCGACTTCAGTAATGGCTCCGGTGACAAGCTCACCTGGCTTGGCAGCGTCGAATCCTTCTTCGAGCAGGCGCTCGAACTCTTGGTCAATTACTGGATCTGTGGGGTACTCTAATTGGATCATTTGTGTGTTTGCCTATCGATCACTTCTGCTTTCAACATAATTAATAAAATCTACTGCAAGTCCAGAAACGTAAGGCAGAAACGACCATTATTTTTTATTGGTCTTACGTTCTTCGATCTTCTCACAGAGAAAATTCACAACTTCCTCAATACTGAGGTCAGTTGTATCTACCTCAATCGCATCACTTGCTGCGACTTGCGGGGCTATTTCCCTCGACTCGTCGCGTCCATCTCGCGCTTCCATCTCCTTCTGTACTTCTGAAAGAGTCAGCGCTTCATTCGCGAGCTTCAGGTCACGTAACCTTCTCTTCGCCCTCACCTCAGCAGATGCATTGAGATAAAATTTCGCTTCCGCATTCGGAAACACTATCGAGCCCGCATCGCGCCCCTCTGCAACGAGAGACTGCGTTTTAGAGAGCTCCTGTTGCACACCCGTGAGTACTTCACGAAGCTTCGGCAACACCGCAACATAGCTAGCTAGTTTCCCTGCTTCCGCAGTAAACAGCTTCGCCGCCCAGTCTTCACCATCGACAAGAACTTGCACCTTCGCTACCCCCCCCAAAGTATTCAGCGGCGGAGTGTTCCTCACTACGAATTCGAACTTGGTGCGCTGCGCTAGCTTCGCCAACGCCGCATCATCCTCTATGGGAATTCCTAAACTTTGCGACATCAGCCCGATGGCTCGGTACAAAGCTCCTGAATTCAGATGAAGAAAGCCCAGCTTATTAGCAAGTTTAGCTGCTACTGTCGACTTTCCTGAGCCTGCTGGACCATCAATTGTAACTATCATCTAGCGGCTTTTTCTCTGGGTAATCACGCTACATCCTCTAGCAAGAGCGCTTAGGAAATAAGTGCCTGAAACGATTGTGCAAATGTGGGAAAAGACGTCTCTACGGCCGCAGTGTCTGAGAGATGCAGTCGGCCGCTTAAAGCATACTCGAGTACAGCACCACACATTGCAATTCGGTGGTCTCCACTACTTCGCCATGCCTCAGCCGAGTTATCCCCCTTATCCCCTGCTTGCGTCGCTTCGAACGAACTAAAACTATCAGGATTGCCTTGGATGATCAGGCCGTCTTCTGTCTCCTCCACTTCCTGTCCGAAGCTCTTTAGAACCCGAGCAGTCATCGCAAGCCGATCGCTTTCTTTCACGCGAAGTTCTTCCGCACCACGAATTCTTGTCTCGCCTTCAGCGAAACAGGCTGCGATAGCAAGGATTGGGATTTCATCAATTGCGAGCACCACATCTTCGCCGGTAACCTCGATTCCTCGAAGTGATGCCGCTGTGATTACAAAATCCACGACATCCTCTCCACCAACGACTCGTTTGTCTTGCACTTCAATAGATGCGCCCATTCTTTTGAGCACATGCAGTAGCCCGATACGAGTTTCATTGTAGCCAACGTGCGAAATCCTCACCGCAGAACCAGGCACAATACTCGCGGCCACAAGAAAAAACGCCGCTGCAGAGAAATCGCCAGGCACTTCAATCTCAATCGCTTGTAAAACTCGCTCATTAGCGTTTTCGGGAAGAGACACAGTCGAGCTTCCATCCGGTCCTGCTTTCGTCTCAACGGCACAACCCATTGCAGACAGCATACGTTCAGTATGATCTCTGGTTGGACGAGGCTCAGTAAGCGATACCGGCCCATCAGCTCGAAGGCCTGCCAACAACACCGCACTCTTTACCTGTGCACTTGCTTTGGGAGAGTCGTAATGAATGCCAGTAAGCGCAGAACCAGTAACGGTTAGCGGTAACATCTCGGCATTAAAACTTCCGCCCATACGTGCAATCGGTTCAGTAACTCGACGAAACGGACGAGTTCTAAGACTGTCATCGCCTGTGAGTGTCGCTGAAAAATTCGTACCGGCGAGAAAGCCGGTTAACAAACGCGCACTCGTTCCGGAATTTCCGCAGTCTAGTTCATCCACTGGAGCCGTAAGACCCTGCCAGCCTTTTCCGTGAACTTCGATATGACAATACTCATCTTTTGAGAGAGTGAAGCCGCTAAGACCTTCTTCCTCAGCGAGCTTCATTACATCCGCATTAAGCTCACCCCGAACCGTCACGCCCAACTGTCTTACAATTCGGATAGTTGCAAGATTGTCTCTTCCAAGAACACTTGCGTGCACAAGAGAAACTCCTTCAGCAATTGAGGGAAAGAGTACGGACCTGTGAGAAATTGATTTATCTGAAGGTACATTAAGCTCTCCACAAAGTGGCTGAACACTCATGACTGGCATACCAAAGGAAAACTGCCGAGCACTTTGATATAAGAGCTTAAGTTAGTTAACTCAGAAATAGCGTCAGCGATCTTCGGCTCGCTCTGGTGCCCAAGAAGATCGATAAAGAACACATACTCCCATGCTTGCCCACGCATCTGACGGCTTTCAATTTTTAGAAGCGTCACTCCTCGCATTGAGAATGGTTGCAGCAGCTCTCGAAGCGCCCCGGCTCTTTCTCCGACAGAACAGAGAAGCGAGGTCTTATCATTGCCCGTTGCAGGGGGAGTTTTCGTTCCAAGCACCACGTATCTTGTCGCAGCCCCGTGATCACTTTCAACTCCACTTGCAGCTATTGGAAACTCTTCTGATGCCGAGAAAGATTCAAGGCTAAGGAGTGCCGCAGTTGGCTCCGCCTTAAACTTCTTCAAGGCTTCAACTGGGCTCACTGCTATTACTTCTTCAGCGCCTGGAAGATTTGAGCGCAGCCACGCAGAGGCACGAATAAAACTATGCGCATCCGAGTAAACTCTTGAGATATCTCCAAGACCACCAGAATGGCTAAATAGCGCAAGCCTTTCAG
>QIGM01000414.1 GCA_003230795.1 bacterium | reverse complement strand
CGGACGTTACGGCAACGCGAGCGAGATCATGCGAGCTGGTCTACGTCTTCTGGAAGAACACGAGGACAAGGTCGAAACATTACGACAAGCTCTAATCGAGGGCGAGGAGAGCGGCGATGCCGGCTCTCTGGACTTCGCCGACATCAAACGGGCAGCCCGCAAAAAAGCAAAGCTTGTGCCTGGCAATGAGTAGAAATCTTGTCAAAGGCAATGCGGCAGAAGCTGACCTCATCGGCATCTGGCTCTACTCGTTTGAGAACTGGGGTGAGGCACAAGCTGATCGCTATCTCAATGCGATCGAGGCTGCTATTAAGAAAATCGCCAAAAGCCCCGATCGGGGCGGAAGCCGAGACTGGCTCCGGGAAGCGGTGAAAGCACAACAAGAGGCTCTCAAGCTTAGAGTCGAAGCCACTGAAAAACTTTGTAAGAATCCTGGCTTTGAGTGAACTGCTCAGAATCTAGTGCACATTCTTTGAATCTCCATCTTCAAAATTAGTGCCCGTGGGCACGTTCGTGCCATGAGCCGCCAAAACTTCTGGCAGGTGGTCTGTTTTGTTTCTTCGTAGTTTTAGTGCAAAAACCTATCTTCTGGAAATCATTGGCTTGAAATTGATATCATTATTGAAAGATAGCAATCTTGCCCCTTGGCAAAATCTCCTAAGGCGCATATCCAGAACCTCCGCATACGCGGCACTCTTCTACTGTGCCAGGATCGAACTTATTACCACCGCAACGAATGCATTTTTTTTTCTCGAGCGGTTTGTTAGTTGTTTCCTGAGGAGAAGCCGAGTCGATGCTATCCCATGCTAATAACAGACCTGTTCCCAGAGCAACTACACCTGCTATTGATTTGATGTTATCTTCATCAGAAGAGCCTCCTCTTCTTCTGCCACCATTCTCAAAAAAAGCCGGGGGCGATTTGATGCCCAGTCGCTCCTGTAATCGTCTCCGTTTCTCCGCTGCTTGCCATCGCGATTCTGCTGCTCGGTTTGCTGCCTCTCGTACCGCTTCATCCTGCTTGATTTGTGCTAGTCGCACAGGCATTAAAGAGGCCCGGTCAGACTTGCCTCTCAAGGCCGCTTCTGGGAAGAAATGAAGCGGAAATTTTTCCATGTACGGATCCTTTACAGAACTGGCGAGCACATGGACAACCTGCTTCATCATCGCTGGCGTCCCCTCGAAGCCGAATCCGCCTCTCTTAATGCCCGTTTTTCTCAGTAGACTCCCTGAAAAAAACCACGAGTCCTTATTATTTAGCTCATCAAAGTCAAACACAAAAAGTGCACTTGAGAGAGTTTTTATCTTGAAGCTAAGCCCATTTTCTGTTTGGCGAGAATCGATGGGATAGATCACGTGCCAGCTTTGAGGCTCTGGTCTTGAAGCATCAATAAATAATTGATTCCCCACTCGGTGAAACGCTATGCGAGCTTTGGGAGGCAAGTGAAATGGCCGCCTAAAGAGAAGAGTATCCTGTGTGATTTGCTGAGGGGCACGTTTGTCTATGGAAGAGGCGACTAGGTAGTGGTTTTGGTTGTCTGGATCAGGCGAGATTGTAACAGATATCTCTAAATAAAGCCTATCATCAAAGAAAGGAATGTAGAAACCTTCAATTCCATCGATAGAAACCGCGTCTTCAGGAGGTAGGCCGCTTTCGAAAGCCACTTCGTTGTAAATGCCACCGAATCCGTGCGCGTTTGGTATGCTGGCAATGGAGCTTATGATGGCCAGTGCTGCGGCGATATAGTTATTCATAGTACGAGAGTGCCTTCCGAGGGTTAGAATACACTACTGTTATCAGACGAAGCGAACGCTTCCCTGGCGAACTGAAACACCGATTGTATGGACGGGGCTGAGGCAAATCAAGTAATCTGGGAAGGATTTCAAGACTGCTTGCAGTGTAAAATTACGTGAATCTGGGAGGTCCAAGGCGGTTTTTTCCCTTCATGGGGTAACGGGCACGTAGCTGCCATGAAGTGCCGAAACTCTTCACTAGAGGGCACGTTACATGTAAGTTCTGAAAAATGTCGTGCGCAGATGTTCAGAAACGTGCGAACCTTTTACTTCGTATAAAGTGGGTTATACGAAGTAAACGATGAGCCAGAGAGTGGGCAACAGAGACTTCAATTCAATCGTTATCAACGTTCACGCATACCAGAGCCTCTTTCCATGCGAAAACTATCTGGGACCAGAAACTCATCCCCAGTAATCTCAGCAGCAATGCCATGAATGAATTGGGCAGGTGCAGATTCCAAAAATTCGGCAAGCAGCCAGTTGTGCTGTAGCTCGAGATGACGGGCTAAGTGTCGAGGATTATACCGACTCAGCTCGCTAAGCCGATGCATGCAAGCATAGACAATCGGTAAGGGAGAATGGGTAACTACATCCGCCTCCTCAAGCGACTTCTTGAGATACCATCGATTCTTAGTAGCGTAAATCGGGAAAACTCGCTTTCGAATGCTTCGATGATAATTGGTCAAAGTCTCCAGACTCTTTTTGAGTTCATGTCCACTCCACTTGAATCGTTTCTTCCGCCTAAAGACCCATCTGTCAACAGCTCCTTCATCATACTCAAAACCTGCTGGAAGTGTTTCCTTCGTCTTGGCGGTCACATACCGTTTTTGTATCGTTCCCCAAAACCAAGTTTCCTTTGTGTTGTTTCGAGTAAATCCATGGGTATTAATGGGTAGAAATAACTCTGAAGCTGATGAGTAAGTCAATGTATATGCACGATGGATGAAAGGTAAATTCCAAAAAAGCATCTTCAGGTTATAGGTTGATTCTTCTTGATATCCTTCATCCAGCAGACGGCAAAGAGCTGGTAACACTCCGCCAGTTTTGAATGTGACAAGCTCGTTGACGAGAGCGCATTGGCCAGTGTCAGTTTCTCCCGCAACACCATGTTCTTTGCTTGATAACGCAGAGCTAGTAAAGAGCAAAGCTTTAGTTGCATTCAGAAAACAGTAATACGAACTAAGCGGTGACGCTGTGTGTGGCAGCATCGTACTTGCGCGATAGAACTGTCTCGCCTGGCCCCAATAGAATCCTGCTTCCTCTTGGTGTTTTCGCTGGAGCCAAAGCGATACGTAATCCCAGGGGTCAGGACAAAGAACGGTAGCGGCTGAGAAACGTGGAGCTAGTACCGACGAGTGGAGTGTAACTGATCGCCCTCGAATTTTAACCGGTTCACGATTCACAGCGACCTACCTGATGGTTTTTAACTCTAGTACCGTTTCGTACACAATTTTCAGTGGGAGGAAATACAACACCGATGATATGCTAAACTTGCTATCAGTCATACAACCCCTCCACCGCCTCCTCCATCTCATCCCCTGACGGCTGAACGTACCTCCAAATATAGTGACTCGACGCATGC